>JBBSHC010000535.1:0-3515 GCA_038253425.1 Leptolyngbyales cyanobacterium
CTACTAAACAGGTACTACTGCGTCAGTTTAATCAGAGCAATAAAAAACAGGGGCAATGTTAATGACACCCCTGCTGCTTAGATTCAAGACCCGCTGGTAAAGAACAATCAACTCGAAACGCGCTGATCGGCGCTCACTACGCTTGTGCGACCGTTTCTTTTGCCAGAAACTTCTCTAGCTCCGTCAGCGCATCAGCGTCAACCTTTGTCTGCATCGGGCAGAACTTCGGACCACACATCGAGCAGAACTCAGCCGTTTTGTAGATATCCGCAGGCAGTGTCTCGTCGTGGTATTCCTTAGCGCGCTCCGGATCAAGGGATAGCTCAAACTGGCGGTTCCAGTCAAAGTTATAGCGTGCCTGGGATAGTTCATCGTCACGATCGCGGGCACCGGGGCGATGACGGGCAATATCAGCCGCATGAGCCGCAATCTTGTAAGCAATTAAGCCATTACGGACATCTTCGGCGTTTGGCAGACCCAAATGTTCTTTCGGTGTGACGTAGCACAGCATCGCCGTACCATACCAACCTGCCATTGCAGCACCGATCGCGGAGGTAATGTGGTCATATCCCGGCGCAATATCTGTCACTAGCGGACCCAGGACATAGAACGGAGCCTCTGAGCACTCCTCCATCTGTTTCCGCACATTAAACTCGATCTGATCCATTGGCACATGCCCCGGACCTTCCACCATCACCTGGACATCGTATTCCCACGCCTTGCGCGTCAGTTGCCCCAGCGTTTTTAACTCTGCCAGTTGTGCCGCATCTGACGCATCATGCGTACAGCCAGGACGCAGCGAATCCCCCAAACTGAAGGAGACATCATAGCGTTGGAAGATGTCAATGATGTCGCGAAAATGGGTGTATAAAGGATTCTGCTTGTGATGGTGCAGCATCCACCGTGCCAGAATGCCACCACCGCGCGAGACAATGCCAGTAATGCGATCGCGCACCAACGGTAAGTGCTCAATCAAAATGCCTGCATGGATCGTCATATAATCCACACCTTGCTCGGCGTGCTTTTCAATCACATGCAGAAAGTCATCGGGAGTTAGCTTCTCGATCGTCCCGTGAACGCTCTCTAAGGCTTGATAGACCGGAACCGTTCCGATGGGAACCGTCGAAGCATTAATGATTGTTGTGCGAATCTCGTCCAGATTGCCGCCGCCCGTAGACAGATCCATCACGGTATCTGCGCCGTACTTGACCGCCAAATGTAACTTATCTACTTCTTCCTGCATGTTGGAAGAGTTGGGGGACGCCCCAATGTTCGCGTTGACTTTACATTTGGAGGCAATGCCAATCGCCATTGGTTCCAGATTGGGATGGTTGATGTTAGCGGGGATAATCATACGACCCCGTGCTACCTCGTCCCGAATTAACGCGACCGGAAGATTCTCCCGTTGTGCCACATACTGCATCTCTTCCGTGATCAATCCCTGACGGGCGTAGTGCATTTGAGACACATTGCTCTGACCCCGCCGCTCGGCGATCCATTCTGTCCGCATTGTTGGTTCCTCAGATAAACAGCTTCCCTCCGCTGGTATTACCCAGGCTCAGGTTCTAAGGGACTATCTCAGCCTGCTCAGCAGGCACCCCTAGCTTGACTGCGATTCTATCACTCCCAACAAAAAAGGATTGATTCGGTTCCAAAAAATTGACGGTTCCGAGCTATTTACGGGGTTGCGTTTACACTTCAGTTGGCACCCGTCCTTTTGTCATTGCCCGGTTACTAGCAACCTTTGCGTTGGCTGGTTTATCTGTTTTACTCGACGCTTCAAAGCGGGGGGACGTGTAAATTCCCAACTTTTGTTGCAGTAACAACCAGAAGAACGGCAGATCTTCGAGGAGATAACGTTTCCAAAGACGCTGAGGATCGCAATAGATGCGGAACAGCCATTCCAAACCCAACGTACTGATCCATTTTGGCGATCGCTGAATGACACCCGCCTCAAAGTCGATCGTGGCACCCACTGCCAGAAAGATCTTGACATGAGGCAGCTTGTGCTTGTATTTGTAAATCCATTTTTCTTGTTTGGGTGCGCCTACTCCAACGGCTAAAACGCTTGCTCTAGACTGATTGATTATTTCAATAATCTCCAAGCATTCCTGCTCATCCTTTTCAAAGCCAAAGGAGGGAGAGTGCGAACCAATCACAATTGCTCGACCAATCTTGCTGTTAATTTTACTCCTGGCTTTGTCAGCAACACCTGCCGCTCCTCCTAGGAGAAAGACTGTAATGTCTTCGTTGTGCTTGTGGTAGTCACAGAAAAGAGGAAAAAAGTCAGAACCAGAAATTTTCTCCTTAAACGGGGTGCCAAGAAAACGTGAGGCGTACATCAGAACCTGGCTATCGCAGACTTTGTAGTCGGCAAGGGCATAGGTTCTGAAAAAATCTGGATCTTTCTGAAGCTTCATCAAGTGATCAACGTTTGGCGTGAGTACAACGCCGCTTTTAAGCTGCTCCAGCAGTTCCATCACCGACATATTGTCGATCGGAATGTTGAGGACACCGACCTTGTTGTACTCGCTGGCAAACTTCAGACCCTGAATTCGTTGTTTTACTGGACCCATGAAGATGTGAACAGCCGTATTAGAAAGTATTTTTATATCGGAGTGATACTGCCAGCGATCAATATAGGCATTGTCGATCGCAAGTACACTCTCAAAATCCATGCCATATTTGTGACGGTTGACTTGCCACAAACCCGTCATACCAGGCTTTACAGATAGCCTCTTCCAGTCATTCCTACTGTAGAGCTTTACTTCATCCAGCGTCGGTGGGCGAGTACCAACCAGGCTCATTTCACCTTTCAGAACATTAAAGAACTGGGGCATTTCGTCAAGGTAAAACCGACGCAAAATTCTACCAACGCGAGTAACGTTAGGGTCATTTTTTTGGTCAAAAAGCTTACTACCTACCTCACTTGCAACCTTGAGGCGATATTGTTCAGCGTTGAGAGTAGTGGTGCGGAAACGCCAAAGCTTAAACTGTTTGCCGCGTAACCCTACTCTTGGTTGAGCAATAAAGATTGAGCCTGGAGAATCAAGATAGATCGCGATCGCGATGAAGGGGAGCAACACAAACATCATTGAGAGACCCAAAAGCGATCCCAAAAGATCTAACACCCGTTTAGAGACGCTTCGAGTGGAGGGGTGAGTACAAAGATCAAAGTACTCAATCTCATTGAGCTGCGCCTGGCGACCGAGCACTGTTTCTAGCTCATCACAGCTTACCATTTGAGCTTCAATTAAAATCTCTCCCAGTAATTGCCAACCCCTTGTTTCGGCTTGCTGGCGCTGCTTTTGCAAAGCTTGATCAAGCTGAGCTTGAGTAATCAAGCGGTTTTTAAGAAGAATAGAGCCTAAATAATTTTCAGTCATTTTCTTCAGACTTAAATAGTTGAGTCGTCAGCTTATTAAGATTGATCGGCTCTCCCAAAGGCTTAATCTTTTTCTTTACGAAGGGTCAACTAAATTACGTTGCCATTACATAGAGAAGTCCATGTTGCA
>JBBSHC010000536.1:0-3500 GCA_038253425.1 Leptolyngbyales cyanobacterium
CCCCAAGTATTCCCCTCTACCGTGTTGTGAGCGATCGCTGCTTGCTCAGCAACCGCAGGCGCGGCTTCACCGATTGATCTAGTTGGTACACAGTTGTTGCCCACGACCGATCAGCGAATGGCGGCTTGCTGTACGTTAATCGACTGCCGCAAGAGCGTGACTCGCCGACTGTCAACCACCATTGCCCAAAGACCGCGATCGGTGAGCGCCTGCAAAGTCGAATTAGCAAGGTTCTGGTCAGTGGTCTGCACAGCCAAAAGGTAGGGACGTTGGCGGTAAGACACCAGCCCAATCTCTTTGCCAACCAGTTGCTGCACCTGAAGCGCCAATGCGGGGCGGCTAAAGTAATCAACTAAAACAGCGTAGCCTGCTCCTAAAACTTGAGGATTATAAGCCTGCCCCTGTGAAGCCGGAGCGGGCGATCGTACTCCGGTGGTCGCGGCAACGGATGGAGACGCTGGTTTCCTTGACGCGATCGGGGCGGTAACAGCTAATTCAGGTGGACGAGCCACAACGGCTGACAACCCCACAGACTCTTTCATATACTTAGCCCATGCATTTGCCGTCTCGGCAGTTGTAAAACCGCTTACACGAGTTACTACATCATTGAGATAGTTACAAACGATCGCCGACGTATGAGGGGGTAAGGTTTGCCGCACCTGTTCCTGGCTTTCCAGCGTTTGACTAACAACCAGCAGCAAATACTCACCCGCATTGGGCGGCTGGCAAGCGGTATAGCTTGTTTGAGCGGCAGGTGGGTCAAACGCGGGCGCAGGTGGAAGTTGGGCAGTGCTGTTGGTTGCCACGGCAACGCTGATGCCTGCCAAGAGCAGTGGGCTCAGCAAAATTTGAAACCGTTGGGCAATGTGATCCATAAACCTTTCCCTTTCGTTAGAGGGTTTAAACAAGTAGTGAAGCCCGTCGGCTACTAAGCAGCCAATTGAGCGTTCTTAGCGATCGGTGGTGTTTACGCGATCGATGCTAACGACGCCAACGGCTGCGGGATCGTCTCGGAGGGAGCCTGAAACTCCCCTGTCAGCACAAATTCTAGCCGCAACTTCAGCCACGTCACAAACTGAGGATTGGTTGAAATAATGGCAGCAGCAGGCTGAGGGCACTGAGCTTTGACCGTTGACAGAGCAGGCGCTTCTAAAAAGGCAGGTTGATTGACCAGCCAGAAGTCGATTTCTTTTTCTTGCTCGTGATAGTTGCGGGTACGTTCTTTGAGTACCTCGTCAATGGATTCTTCTTCAGTCAAAAAGCGCTGACTGGCAAGGACGTAATAGTAAGTTTGCATTGTCTTCGTTCGGTGTAGGCTTTGTTCGGTGTAGGCTTTGGGTCGGTGTAAGCGTTGAGTTGAAAGGGGGACAAGGGCAAGCGACGAGGGGCAGAAGCTAACGGTAACTCAGAATGGACAGCATCTTGGCGGCTTTTGCTTTGAAACCATCTTTAAAGCTCTCCTTTCATGGCTTGTTTCATTTCGCGGACGGCTCGTTCCAAGCCAACCAGGGCAGCGCGACTGATGATGGTGTGACCAATGTTGAGTTCTTCCATCCCCGGCAAGCAGGCGATCGGGTACACGTTCCAATAGGTCAGCCCATGTCCGGCATTGACACGCAAGCCTGCCGCGATCGCCTGTTTGCATCCGTTTGCCAATATTTCTAGCTCTTTGGTGCGGCTTCTTTCGTTGCTTGCTTCAGCATACTGACCCGTGTGCAATTCGATGAACTGTGCCTGGATGTCAGCGGCTGTTTCAATCTGCCTGGGGTCAGCATCGATAAAGAGGCTTACAGGAATGCCAACCGCTTGAAGCTGAGCTACAATATCTGCCATGCGTTTTGCCTGCCCCGCTACGTCAAGCCCACCTTCGGTGGTTACTTCTTCACGTTTTTCGGGCACCAACGTTACATAGTCGGGTTTTAGATCAAGGGCGATCGCAACCATTTCATCCGTTGCCGCCATTTCGAGATTCAGGTGCGTGCGGACCGTCTGACGCAGTAAACGCACGTCGCGATCTTGAATGTGACGACGATCTTCGCGCAGATGCACTGTGATGCCATCAGCTCCCGCCAGTTCTGCTAAAACAGCCGCCGCGATCGGATCAGGCTCCACCGTACGTCGTGCCTGCCGAATCGTTGCAATGTGGTCGATATTAACGCCAAGTGTCGGCAATCTGGTTGCGCCTCCCGCCTTAAATGCACACGTTTGATTTTACCGTTAGGACGAACGGAATGGGCAAACGGCATAGTGTAAGCGGGTAAGGAAACCTAAATAGGGTGAGCTGAGGATGAGCTTTTCGCTGGCTGCTGCTGGCTGACTGCCAAAACGAGGCATGACGTAGTAACCGCTAACGATCGCTCGATCGCCTCTCAATTCTCTCCATTAAGAAGATTAAGGGTGGTAGAAAAGAGACAATCGCACGATCGCTGCTCACGCCAGTTTTCGAGAGAACCCAAAGGCTTCAGAATGAGTCTAAGTGATGAAAGGTGCGATCAAGCGCTGATACCTGTCTCCAACCTCCCGACCCTTACTTTTGCAGCTCTACTTATGCATACATGGCACTGGCAGACCTGGCACGAACTCCCATATCTCACGTGTAGCCTTCTAGAACCGTGGTCTCATGGCTTTTTTACCCAGCAATTTTGGCAGCGATCGCCCGCTGAACTGACGGAAATCTTGCAGCCAGCGGCGCAAGCGTATCGGGTCAAGCAAGTGCACGGCAATACGGTGCTGGCACCCTCTGAGATTGATGCACTTTTAACGTCAGACGTAACATCAAGCGACAAACACGCACCAGCGGATGGGCTAATTACCGAGCAGGCAAACCAGGCAGTCTGGGCATGTAGCGCCGATTGCACCCCGGTGCTCATCGCGGATGCGGTCACAGGTCAGGTGGCAGCCGTTCATGCCGGATGGCGGGGCACTGCGAGAAAAATTGTGCCCCAGGCGATCGCTCGTTTGCGCGCACAGGGTAGCTGTTTACATGATCTTCGTATTGCCATGGGTCCTGCGATCGCGGGAGAGATGTATCAGGTCTCTGAGCATGTTGCTGCTGAAGTTGGGTCTACGGTTGTCGCTGTTACACCGGACGACACCACTGCCGTTTTAGACGCCTTACAGCAATTACCCGATGCCCCCTTATTAAATGACTCTGAACCGGGACGAGTGCGCCTGGATGTGCGGCGTGTGAATGCGCTTCAGCTAGAGCAATTGGGGGTCAGTCCAGAGCAGGTCGCGATCGCGCCGTATTGCACCTACCAAACCCCCGATCGCTTCTTTTCGTATCGTCGTAGCCGCGAGAAAAAAGCGCAATGGTCAGGGATTGTGAGCTTTTAAATTTTGACTGAACACTGTCAAGCACTTGTTAAACTACGGAGATGATGGTGAGGGAGCTTGAAGCTCATTTGTGTATTAGACGTCTATTGCTCAATCTTTTGTGATTTTTGGGCTGGCAATGAAAGTAATTTATCAAATCACTTATCCCAATGGAAAGATTTATA
>JBBSHC010000537.1:0-3499 GCA_038253425.1 Leptolyngbyales cyanobacterium
CGGCAGCAATGCGGATGACGGTACCTGAGGCAAATCCTAGCCTGTACGTTTCAACCGCTTTGGCAGTGACATTCCCGTTCAACATCATTGTGGGAATTCCGCTGTATCTATACGGAATCAACCTGTTGTGGAGGTAAGCACATGCATCTGGTTAAAAAAATTGAAATTATTGCTAACTCTTTTGAGCTTGGCAAGATCTTAGAGAGTTTAGATAAATCGGGTGTGCATGGTCATGCCGTGATTCGGAATGTTTCTGGCAAAGGCTTGCGAGACGGCACTGAAGATTTAGACATGACAATGCTCGACAATGTTTATATCATTGCGTTTTGTATGCCTGAGCATGTAAAAACAGTTGCCGAAAACGTGCGCCCCCTACTCAATAAGTTTGGTGGTACCTGTTATATCTCAGATGTGATGGAAATTCGCTCGATTAAGTGTGTGGCATCGCTATGAATCACAAAGATGGTTTCATCGGTCGTCGTGATCTGCTCAAGCTAGGGTCGATCGGTGCCTTAGGTTTAGCCAGCAATCTGCTTTGGCACGTGCAGCCCGTTCGCGCTGCCGAGTCATCGACGATCGCGCCTTCATCCCTTAGCCCCGCTGCGGCTCTGAAAAAATTAGTAGAAGGCAATCAGCGGTTTGTCCAGCATCAGCCCCAGTATCCCGATCAGTCGGCGAAACGGATGCTGGAGGTGGCTCAAACCCAGCATCCCTTTGCCACCATTCTGAGTTGTGCTGATTCACGCGTTCCGGCTGAGATTGTGTTTGATCAGGGTCTTGGCGACATTTTTGATGTGCGGATTGCGGGGAATATCGCCACACCGGAAGCGATCGGCAGCATTGAATATGCAGTGGTGCTGTTAGGCACACCGTTATTAATGGTGCTGGGGCACGAGCGTTGCGGAGCTGTGACTGCTGCCGTTAAAAACGAACCGCTTCCAGGTGAAATCGGCACGTTTGTGACGCCCATTCTGCCGGCTGTACAACGCGTTAAAGCTCAACCGGGTGATGCGGTAGACAATGCTGTAGTGGCAAATGTGAAATATCAAATGGAACAGCTACAGCGATCGCCCCTGCTGACGGAACGGCTGAAGTCTAACAAATTAAAAATCGTTGGCGGTCGCTACGACTTAGATACAGGCGCGGTGACGATGATTGTTTAATTTAATTGCTGAAGCTACGGGTAATTGGCTCACTTACTCAAGGGAGAAAGCGTTCAATCCGCGTCATCAATGTCCTTGTGACTGCTTGGGTTGGGGTGCTTCCAGCTTGCCTGTAAACGGAACGTCGCCAGTGGTAGCGCTGATGTTAAGTGTACCGTTGAGGGTTTGCTGCGCGATCGTGCCCTGAATTTTCACATTGCCCTGACACGTTGGTAAATAGCTGGTTGCCCCTTGCAATGTAAGCTGTTGCTGCTCCCAGCCACCCGTCATTGCAGGACGTTCTGTTGCGCGCTTACCCAGCGTTTCAACCGCATCAGCCGTTAACAGCGATCCCGTCAAGTAAATGCCAGATTGTTGCACTAGCAGCACCAACGTATCCGACTTGAGGCACCCCGGTAAGTCTTGAGCCGGAATCTGGTAACGCCCATCGATTTTGCTTGGGGCTTTGAGATTTGCCTCGCCATAGGCTGTGACGACGCTAAACAAGACAACAACAACCGCGATCGTGCCGCCGTAGAATGACAAAGACTTGAGGTTAAAATGACTACCCATGTTGACTTTTAGCTTGAAGATTCTAGAATGAGACGTTTCTCAAAAAAAATCTGGACTCTCGTTTCTTGCCCCCTATACGCTAAATTCCGGCTGATCAATCTCAGTCGTTGTCCCCTCTACGGCACTAAGCACCGACGATAGATGGACAGTCGCTTGACTATAGCGGCGGGTGATGAGCAGCGAAGAGTGGCACTGCACGGCTAAGGCGTCAGCGTAGAAGCCTAGAGTTTGGCGTTCTAACCCCCACTCGCGGCTTGCCCCAGCGATCGTCAAGTCTACGGTTGCCGACGCATCTACAACGGCTTGAATGGGGTCGTCAGCTTTTACTTCAGTCATATGAATGCGATCGCGGATGGAAGAGGGAAGTTGTTCCATCAGGGTACGCAGTTCGTAGTTTAGCTCATTGCTTTGTTGCCCTTGAGTGACGCGCAGAATCGTGAGGGCACAGTCTTGGTGGCTCACCAGCACCCGCAGCGCAATTTCTAACCCCAGATCATTGTGGCTATTGGGAATATAGGGCACGAGCAGGTTTTCTAGTTTTGTATGCTGCCGATCGACAAACACAGCCACACCCGTTCTTGCCATGCTGAGAATCTGCCCCACCCGACCGCCTAAACGATTCCGGCTAAAGGCTGGACGGTGCCATCCCAGTAAAATTAGATCAGCGCGATCAATAGCAGCAACCCTGACCGCTTCTTGCGCCACATCAGCAGCAACTCGCACAATGGGACGCACCCGCGATCGTACATAGGCTGGTTCCAGGCTTTCCACCAGGTCATGGGCTTCCCGTTGGCGCGCTGCAATGAGCCGTTCCGCTTCTGCCGGGGTGCTTTCAAACGCATACTCTTCTTCTAGCTGAATCAGGCTCAAGGGATAGACCACCGCCGACGCAAGGGATGCTGGCTCCAGAGGCGTATCGCCCAGCGCGATCGTGACTGCCAGTTGAATCAACCCCTTTTGACTACTAGGATTAGAAATGGGCACCAAAATCTTGTAGTCTGGGTCGGCTTCCCCCTCAATGGGCTGTACTACATCCTGCCGAATCAAACGTTTGGGGTAAGTCCACTCCAGCAGCGGCGAGGTCATGAACGTAGTCACCAGCGCCATAATAACCAGCATGGTAAACAGCAGCGGCGAGATCACATTTAAGCTCAGCCCAATGTTCAACACGATCAACTCAGTCAAGCCACGTGTATTCATGAGCCAGCCCAGCGCAGATGCTTCCCGCTTTTCGATCTTGCAGACTCGCGCTGCCACATAGGTGCCAGCATATTTGCCAACGATCGCCACAGTCAGCACCAGACCGCACAGTAGCCACAAAAACGGGCGGTTAAGCAAGCCAATCTGAGTCCGAAGTCCGCTGTAGGCAAAGAAAATTGGCAGCAAAAAGGTCAGCACAAAATCTTCTGTTTTTTGCGCCAGTTCACGGGTCAGCCCCGCATTTTTGGGCATGACTGCACCAATCAAGAAGGCTCCGAAAATGAGGTGAATGCCGATCAGCTCCGTAATTAGTGCCGAGACGACAACACCCATGTAAATGACAGCCAGGACAAATTGGTTCAACCGTCCGCTGCGATCGTAATGAGTGGCAAAATTCTTCAGAAACTTACGCCCTATCGTCACCATAAAAACGATGTAGAGGAGCGATAGCAACACGGTGGGAATAGCACCCACCATACTGTTTGTACGAGTAACCGCGATCGCCAACGCCAGTAAGCACCAGGCAGTCACATCATCGACAGCCGCACAGGTTAGCGCCAGCGTGCCGAGGCGAGTGCCCTGGA
>JBBSHC010000538.1:0-3495 GCA_038253425.1 Leptolyngbyales cyanobacterium
CAGTTCTTTGTTCCAGACAATATCGATTTGATCAATACGTCCCAGCCGTCCACTCCGCAAATCAGCGACTAGTTTTTCGTACACCGGAAAGTAGAGAAAGTTATGGCTCACGCCGATCGTTTGTCCCGTCGTTTCGGCACGGCGGCGAAGTTCCTGACAATCGCTGACCCGATTACAGAGCGGCTTTTCAATAAACGCATCTACCCCTGCTTCGACTACCTGGCACCCTGTCGCAAAGTGTACGTGAGGCGGCGTTAAAATATGCACCACGTCCAACTGTTCGCGAGACAGCATCTCACCCAGGTCAGAGTAAACATTGGGGATACCTTTTGCCTGAGCAAACTGGTCTGCCAACCGTCGATTGAGGTCACAGATTGCCCGGACTTCAACATGGGGCAACAAACGCAGTGCAGAGAAGTGATAGTCGGAAATATAGCCTGCGCCGAGCAGTGCGACGGCGACGGGTTTGCTGTTTCCGTTACTGGCTGCCATTGGTTTATCTCCCTGTTAAGTGAATGGTTTCTGTGACGGGCGCTTGGGCACCCTTATACTCAATAATTTCGTGCTGTCGATGGAGCAGGCGATCGAGGGTAAATTTAGCTACCCCAAACGCCTCTGGAAAGACGGATGCGCCACACGATAGCCCCCAGGTGACGCTCTCATCCCACGAAAAGCCGCGTTTCTTGGTACTTAAGATGGTTCGTAGTGCAGTCAGCGGGTAGCGTCCGAAGGCAAGAAGCGAGAGTCCGAATGTGAATGGGCTGAGGACGATCGCACCCAGGGGTACAAGGACTCCCCACAGCCAGGTGCGCCGAATTTCTTTCACAAATTTGCGTTCTGGCGAAGCACCGTGGAGGCTAGAAACCTGGGCATAGGCATAGCCGCAGCGTTTTGCCCGTTGCCACCATTGCGCGAACCGATGGATATTGGCATCGTGCAGAGTGCTGTTTTGATCAATGCGACGGATGGTACCGCCTGCTTGCCGTAAGCGAACACTGAGTTCATCATCTTCGGCGGCAATGACACTACTGTTGTAGCCACTTACAGCAGCAAAGGCACTGGCACGAATCATAACATCGCCGCCAAAATGGGTCGTCAGGCCCACCGGACCCATGCGCCACTCCACATCACAGATTCGGTTGTAAGCGCTGCGATCGGGGTAACGTTCTCGCCGCCAACCACAGACCGCAACCGCATCGGGAGTTGCATCCAAGGTCTCAGTTGCTGCCTCAAGCCAGCCGGCAACGACCTCACAATCGCCATCAATAAATTGGACGTAGGCAAGGTCAGGATACTGCGCGTAGAGTTGGGCAAAGCCAGCATTACGCGCACGAGCCGCCGTAAAGGGAGTGGATAAATCGAGATTAACGACCGTCACCCCTCGATCGCGGGCTGCCTCACAACTGCCGTCCGTCGAGCCGGAATCGACATAAACAACGGGACGAAACCCATCCACGACAGAATCCAGGCTGCGAATCAAGCGATCGCCCTCATTCCGCCCAATCACAACGACGCCAACTTTCTGTGCGCTAGTCACCCATCCTCCCTATCAACACCAATTGTCATTGTGCCTTCTGTTCGCAACTGGAATCCCTTTGATTAAAGGAAAGACAACCACTGCAAACGCATTGAGCATAGGGTTCCCCCAAAATCGCTGCACTGTCGTTTCAAGCTGATTTCGGCGACACTTACTATGTTGCTATCTTTAAGTACAACACAGAACATTTTTGAGTTGACGCCGAATACTCGATTCAGGCGCAAAATTAGCAGTACGTATCAGCTTTGTGAAGCAATTGTTAAGCCTCAGGTGAGAATGCCAAACAGTTTGCGACTGTGATCTAGCTCTCAGCGGTCAGCTATCAGCGGTCGGACTTGGATTTAGAAGTGCTGCCTGGTGCGGCAGTCTCATAGCATTTATGGCTGTCGGACTAATACCACAACCTTCTCCACAAAAGCCTAATTCACGATCGCTGATTCCGAGTCAGCCGCTTCCTGGTTGGGATGGAAGTAGTCGTAAATCTGCTGCGCTAAACGGGGACCGATGCCTGGAACCGTGGCAATTTGAGTGGGTGACGCTTCACGCAGGTAGTCGATCGAGCGAAAGGCGGCAAGCAGTTGCTTTTGGCGGTGATGCCCTAAACCGGGAATTTCGTCCAGGCGCGATCGTCTCATGCGATCGCTGCGCTGCTGACGGTGGAAACTAACGGCAAAGCGATGGGCTTCATCCCGTAAACGACGAAGCACCTGCACTCCGGGTTGTTCTGGATCGGTGCCCAGGGGCAATGATTCTCCCGGCAAAAAAATCTCTTCGCGCTGCTTAGCAAGACTGATCACGCGCACGTCTTCTAGCAAATTCAGCTCTCGTAATACGGCAACTACCGCCGAGAGTTGCCCTTTACCACCGTCAATCATCACTAAATCGGGGAAGTCAGCCGTTGCTGATACATGGCGACTGAGCACAGAATCCCGCGCTGCCTTCACCAGTTCACCTGTCTCCTTAAGAGCAGCATACTTCCGAAAGCGACGACGAATCACCTCCGCCATACTGGCGAAATCGTCAGAGTGACCAGATACAACTGTCGGCGTGTTGATTTTGTAGTGGCGATAATGCTGCTTCGCTGGCAGCCCGTCAATAAAAACGACTTGAGACGCAACTGCATCAGAACCCTGAATGTGCGAAATATCGTAGCCTTCAATGCGGCGAGGCAGCTCGGCTAGATCCAAAATTTCAGCAAGATCGAGCATAGCTTGGGCATTACGATCGGCGAATCGCTGCGTCCTCGCCAATTCATATTCCGCATTACGCTCCACCATTTCGATCATCTCGGCTTTCGTTTGGCGCTGAGGAGCCACAACCGTAACTTTGCGTCCCTTTGCCTCACTCAAGAACTCTGCCAGCATCTCCCCTTCGGGCAACTCGTGCTGCACCAAAATTTCAGCCGGAATCTCTACCGCATCGACGGTTTGGTAGTGTTCTTCAAGCACGCGCTGCAAAATGGCACCCGGTTCACCAGACTGAGCATCGGCAACGAAACCCAAACGACCCACTAAACGCCCCGCCCGAATTTGAAAGAGTTGTACACAGGCATGTTGGTCGTCAGCAGCAAGGGCGATCGCATCCCGTGAAACGGTGTCATCCGGCAGCGATACTTTCTGATCTGCACCTAACAGCTTTAGCCCAGCGATCTGATCACGCACCTTAGCAGCTTGCTCAAAGTTGAGTGCTTCAGCAGCCTGCTCCATTTGTGCCGTGAGAATATCGGATAATTCCCGCGTCCGCCCCTGAAAAATCATGGCGACCTTTTGCACAATCTTGCGGTAATCTTCAGACGTAATCAACGCCTGACAAACCCCCGGACAACGACCAATGTCGTAGTTGAGGCAAGGGCGATCCTTAAACAGTGGTTGGGGACGCTGCCGTAGGGGAAAGATACGTTTGACCAGATGCAGTGTCTGCCGTAGCAGCCCCGTGTCTACATAAGGACCGTAATAGCG
>JBBSHC010000539.1:0-3491 GCA_038253425.1 Leptolyngbyales cyanobacterium
CAGATTGCGCTGATGGAATGCTCTGAAAGCCAGAGAGAAATCAGAGGCAAATGAGCGATCGCGCTTTTGCTCAAGGTCGCTCTGGATCAATGCCCAAGGCACGTAATTGTTCTGCTAAGCGTGCAGCCCGGTGCTCTGCTTGCTCTGCGCGTTGTTCGGCCTGTTCTAGTTGCTGTTCGGCCTGTTCTAGTTGCTGTTCGGCCTGTTCTAGTTGCTGTGCCACTTCCGTGTAAGTCAGAAATTTCTGCCCGTCGGGACGGAAGATTTCTAGACTGTCGAGAGTTGGCTCAAAACGGATGCCTAAGCGGGGGCTGACCCAACCTGCCATTTCATCAACAACTTCTAACGTCGCGTCGGTGCGTAACCAGCCGATCAGGTCGCCATCGTCCGGGTTGTAGATTTAATATTCTACGACCCCGTAGCGTTTGTAGAATTGCAGCTTCTTTGACAGACTGCCTAAACGATTGCCTGGACACATAATCTCAAAAACGACGGTGGGAGGTAGGTTCGCTTCTTCCCATTGTTTGTAAGAGCCGCGTTCGCGAAGCGTCGCCTCTGGCGATTCACCCTTTGGGTCTGCCCAGCACGACCATGACATCGGGTGCTTGCCGGATAGTGTTGTCACCCTGAACGGGATACCAGAGCAAATCGCCTGCCACAAAGACATTGGGGTTGGCATCAAAGAGCAGATCGAGATTTTTTTTGATGAGGACAATCCATTCAAACTGTTTGGTGTTGTCTGCCATCGGCTGTCCATCACTGTCCGGGTAGATTACATCCGGCTGGATTGCCTGCACTTGTGACATTGCCTCAACCCTCATCTAGCGAGTGCTTACGGTGGTTTAAATCTAACATGATTGCTCGAGCCAATACACGGATGCAGGTCTTGAGCGTAACGGCGATCGCATTACTTCTTCACCCACCCATGATTGTTGTTGAAGCGATCGCTGCTGTCACAGCGCAGACTGTTTGAATGGGAAGAGGGAAAGGCGATCGCACAACGTTAGCTTTCAGAAAGACTGATATTGGGTTGACTGCGATCGATGCATTTATGAGACGGGCGATCGCTCAATCCATCCTGTAAATCTACGACTAAGCAATCCCATAAATCTACTCAACAAAACCTTTCTCTATTTGATTGCAGTTAAATTAATGTTCAGCTTGTTTGTCACGGTTGCAAGTGCTTTTGCTTCCTGCGGCGTAACCACTCCGTCTTGTTGAGCAATTTTTTGACACTGAGCCAGCAACGGTATCGCAAAATCGCTATTAACCTGACCAAGTAAATGCTCTAAAGACGGTGGCGCTTTGGAATTGGCAGTGATCGCCTCCAATGAAGCAGGACTAAAGTTAAGCGATTGCAAGGCTGGCAGCATCTGTGCCCAAGTTTTGCCTGGATTGCCCGCGAGAACAATGTGAACCAAAATTTGATCCATGATCACCTCTTGGGCGATCGCGCCTTGCAGATATTTCTCACTCTCGACTTGAGAAGCTTGGAGTGCAGCTTGAAACGTTGGAGGGTTTAACTTTGCTTCATAGAATCGACAAGCCGCGTAGCCCAACGCATAAAGCATAGCTGCATTGCTACTGGCACCAATCAGCGCTCCAGCACCGGGTACATTACGTGCAAAGCCTAATCCTGCTTTCAGTGCAGAACCACCACCCAGTGCCAGACCGAAAATCGCCATCACTTCACCCTTTCTCGCTGGCTCATGCAAATTCAATCCATAGGCACAGGCGATTTGATAGACCATTTCTGCCTGTATTGCTGTTGTAGCAGCTAAATCAACCGCAAACATGGCAGTCGCAAAACCTGGTAGTAGACTGCTGGCAAACCCTGTGCCGCCGACATAAAGCGATTTTTCGAGCATGACACGATGGGCGATCGCATCTGGTTTATCGTTTGGATACTTCCGCTGTAAATTTCTGATCTGTGTTTCAGCTTTAACAACATCCACTTGATCAGCAATCTTAACTAACCAGTCCACCTTCAACACTTTTGTTAGCTCTTGCAAATGCGGACTACTGCTAACCATATCGAGGACATAACCAACACCATCAGTTGCTTGTAACGCCGTATTACTGACAGTATCAGCAAAGCCAATGGCTGTATTTGCGATCGCTCCACCTGCATACACCGCTGCGTTGCCCACTGAATCAGTCGTTCCTGCCACTGTGCCTGCAACGGCTCCACCCGCATAAGTGGCTGTACCGCTAACAGCTTCTACGGCCCCTGCAATTGCCCCAAACATGGAACCCCAGAAAGAAAGCTCTTCAGTTAAAGGCTGACCTAAATTTAGTTCTTGACTCCACGCAGCGAAGAATGCATCTTTGCGTCGTCCAGAAACTTTAACTTGCTTGACAAAACTAAAGTTTAATTTGTCAAAGATTTTATGAAGATAGGCAACTGTTTGATCTTGATCGTGTGTTTGATCAGCAAGCAACGTAATAAATAAGCATTCACCTTTTAAATCAACCGTTGCAGTAACGCCTTGAGGCTGAAGGTAATTCACTACACCATGAATGGCTTGCAAATTACCCTGTCTTGCAAGTTCTAAACGACCTTGCTGCGCTTGAATCTCACTCGATAAGTTTAAGGCGACTGATTCTAGGATCTGTGCTTCAGAAGCAGATTCAGGTGGCAACGTTAAACCAACAACCTGATTATCAAGTGCTAAATCTTGCTGCCAATCTGGAAAATCGTCGCCGGGTTCACGTCCGCTGAGTTTTAGCGTTGTGCAACCTTGAATACCTAAAGTTCGTACATTGTCCAGCAGCAGGGGCACAAGGACTTGTTGATCTGGCACTCCGACGGCTTCTAGCATGATCCGCAAGCAGCCATTCTTTAAGCTGACTTTTGCAGTCACGTTTTGAGCTTCTAACCATTGAGTAACAAGCATACTAATGGCGTTCATGTCTCGCTGTTTAGCTAATGCAGCAAAATCTGTTACCGCCTGTACTGCAAGTTCCATCTCCTCTTGCCAGTTTGGAAAATCTTCCCCTAGTTCTCGACCATAAATTTTCAATTGCTTGATGGCTTCAACGTTCAAACCAGTGATGCCCTTATGAACAAATTCGACTAAGGGCTGTTGTTCTGGCACTTGAGACGCTTCCAGCATCACTTTTAAGCAGTGCTCCTTGAGGCTTACTTTCGCGGTGATCCCTTTAGGTTGAAGAGACCGATTCATCAAGGCGGCGATCGCTCCTGTATCGCCTTGCTTAGCACGTTGTAAAAGATTAGGTTGAGAGGCTGTCATGGCTTCACTAAGGCAAAGAGTAGATGAAGGATTCTTTGCTTAGAGTACCCAGCAGAATTTAGTCGAGAACAGATGTGCTGCAATTCTGCATAGAAAGCGAATGCGAATGGTGCTTTTGTGAGCGAGTCATCCTTATTTATCGTTGTGAAGACTCCAGCCGTGAAGCAGATCAACTTCACTGGCTAAAATTGCTTCATTGTGCTCTGAAGCATCCGTTTCGACTAACGTTCCTAGCCC
>JBBSHC010000540.1:0-3479 GCA_038253425.1 Leptolyngbyales cyanobacterium
TATTACGAGAGGTTTGTGTTTATGATTGGGAGGCTCAGTATTCATCAGCGCGATCGATGCCTCAGTGGGTCTCACAGTGCCTTCTTTGTAAATGCCACTTGTAAATGCCATTAAGCTGTCACGGCATTTGGCAAAAATGACTTAATGTCATTACTAAAGATAAAGGCACCAAAAAGCACGGAGGCTGCTCGATCGGCAGTTCGCCCAACGGTATGACACACTACTCTGCAACTATGCAAACCAGCCACGCTCAGCCCCCAGCACAGACTTCAGTCCCTCTGCCGACGCCCCTCTCCCGGCAGGATTCCTGGTCGCGGACGATTCGTCCGCTAGGAGCGTATGCGCTTCAAGGTCTAGCAGTCTTGGACAAGCGGTTAATTGCGTTGGATTCAATTCGGGGCTATCTGTTGCAGATTGATCCTGCTACTGACAATGCTACGATGATTAATGCGCGTCAGGTTGATGCTTTCATCGACGCAATCGGCCTGGCAGTTTGGGAGCGGACGCTTTGGTTTGCCCGTGAAAACAGCGTCTATTTTTGCAGCTTAGATGACCTCACACCACAGCTTTTTGTCACCATGCCCTACGCGGTAGATGGTGTAGCTGTCTGGGAAGCAACGGTATATATTTCGAGTCAGAAAGAGGGCTATATCTCGATTTTTGAGCGACATTCACAGCGCTTGATTACCCGCTTATCTATGCCTGGTGTGGGTGCCGAAAACTTGGCAGTGCGGGGTGAAGAGCTTTGGATCTGCGATCGCTTAGAGCAGACGGTGTATTGCCTCGATCGCGCCACTGGTGAACAGCAATTTTGCGTACTCACACCATTTGAATACCCGACTGGCATTACCTTTTACACGCACCCTGATGGGCGTGACATTCTCTATGTGTCTTACGCTGGCGAAGAACCCTACATTCGCGACAACCCAAATAATCTGGAAGAACCGCTGGAGCTAACATTCCGCGATCGCACCTTCATTCATCCCCTTTACATTCAGCACAAGCCGCAAGAGCACTACACGCTGTCCAATGGCTATCTCGTTGAGATGTCCTACGCAGAGGAACTGCTGCCGTTAGAAGCGGTCGAGATTCACAATCTGGAATGGCGGATTGCACTCCCAACCGAAACCCATCGCCAAAAGATTCTACGTGTTGAGCCGATCGGGTTGCCCTTTGTCGAAGAAATTCAAGATGGACAACGAGTGGCTGTCTTTCACTTCGACACGTTTAAGTCAAATGAGCGGCAGGTTTTTGGCTGGAAAGCCCTGCTAGAAGTGTATGGGATTAAGTACTCGCTGACCCCCCATGATGTAGACAAAATCCCAGCGCTGCCCGCCGAGTTCCACAACCTCTATCTGCTGGACGACGATGAACTGGCGATGGATACCCCCATCATTCAGCAGGCAGCCAAAGAAGCGATCGGTACTGAAACAAACCTGCTGCGGAAGATTCTAAAGCTCCGTAACTATGTGTACGATCGCCTTTCCTATAGCCTCACGCCGCATATTGATCCCCCCGATGTGGTTTGGGAACGGGGTGTTGGCTCCTGCGGTGAATATGTCGGTGTGCTGTTAGCATTAGCACGACTGAATGGCATCGCCTGCCGCACGGTGGGTCGCTACAAGTGCCCTGCCAAAGCCGAACAGCACCACATGCCCTTAGAACCAGACTACAACCATGTCTGGATTGAGTTTTACGTTCCTGGTTACGGTTGGCTACCGATGGAGTCTAACCCGGATGATGTGGTTGAGCGGGGTCCTTACCCCACCCGCTTCTTTATGGGCTTGCCCTGGTATCACGCCGAAATCGGCAAAGGGATTCCCTTTGAAACAATGACCACCACAGATGACACCATTGATGTGTCGATCGGTGAGTTAGCCATTAACCACGTTCGCTTTACGATTCTGGGCGAACTGCCGCCGCCATAGACAGGGATCGCCGTATGGTTTTTTGAGTTTTGAGTTGAAAGCAAAGATGAAGGCTAGAGTTTTCAGCTCTTCTGACCTCCCTTGCCCCTTAGCCTCTGCCTCCCTCGCTTCCCTTGCCTCCTCCACTCCCCCTACCCGATCGCGCACTCAAACGCTACAGCCCATACGGTCGCGGATATGGTTTAAGCAACTGTGTGCCTTCATAGACCTGAATAACCTGCACGATCGCTCCGCCCCGTTGAAGGGGGAGATCGGCAATTTTCCGCATACCCTTGAAATACTCCCGATACTGCTCAAGAGCCGCTGGTGCTTGTGCCTCAGACGTGATGAGGAGACCCGTCTGCCCCACCCATTGGTCACGCGTTGACCAGAACGCAAAACCGCGCAAGTCGAGATCGAAGCAGGTGATGGGTTTTGGATGCAGTGGTGCCAGCGCCATACCCATCTGCCCTGCTAAATACAAATCATTGGTGAATAAAAAGTCTGCTATTTGCATTGCAGCCGTGAGTTGAGGCGACTCTGCAAAGCGCTGCCGCAATTGTTGTATGTCAATGAGCTGAACGGAAGCATCGGTCTTGGGAGCCAAAAAACCGCCAAACAAAGCATAACGACTCGGTTTTTGCAGAGCACCCAGCGTTACATGCAGTAGTGCGACCAGGAGCAAACTGGCTACCACCAAGCCAGAACCCCAAAGCCAGCGTTTTACCGCTTTTGGCGATCGAGCCTGCCAACTCACTGCTTGCTGCCCTAACAACAGCGTTGCACCCCAAAAACCCGGCATTGCCCAGGTTGGCAAAATGGCACGGTAGCCGCCCATGAGTGTAAAAGTCAGCATTAGAGGCAGCGACAGCCAGAGGATCAGCCGTGTTTTGAGTGCGAATTCTGGCGTCTCTCTGCATTTTTCTGTCTCTGCGCTACGCGGTCGCTTCCCCTGGCGCATCAAGCCTTTGCCGCTCACCCACCATAGGGGAAAGCCAAACGTGGGAAAGAGATAGCCGACACCCGCTAAAAAGGTCACCAGCAGATCCAACAAACTGTAACCACGATCGGGCACTGCCCGCCCAGACTGAAACCGCAGCGAAACCCAGTCGTACTGCACATTCCAAATCACGATCGGCAGTATTGCCAGCAAAAAGAACCCCAAACTTGCCAGCATCCAGGGAGACACGATCGCCCGTCGATGGCGCGCACTGGTGAGGCAAAAGCCCACCAACCCAGCGCCAAGTGCCAAGCCGTGATATTTGCCCAAACAGGCAAGCCCTACGAATAGACCGACGAGCGCCAAGCGGTAGCTGGGACGATAGGCAACAGCACATTCAGCTTGAGCAGTCTCCAACGATGGAAAAAACTCGCAGACTGCCATAGAGAGCGTGGCTGTCCAAAAAAACATCAATGGACTGTCTGGTAAGGTCAACACGCCGAAGCCGACTTGAAAAATCGGAATGATACTGGCGATCGCTACAGTCAAAATAGCAGCCTGCCTGGAAAACAGTCGCATACTGATGCGGTAGAGCAACAGAAGCGATCCCGTATAAAGCAACAGCGTACCCA
>JBBSHC010000541.1:0-3479 GCA_038253425.1 Leptolyngbyales cyanobacterium
AGGAGCGAACTATGATTAGTGCTGCTGTGGAGGGTACGTCGCCTCTGGTTTCAGTGGTTATTCCGGCTTACAACGCCGAGCGGTTTATTCGCCAAACCCTGGAATCAGTGCTAGCTCAAACCTACAAAAACATTGAGGTTTTAGTCGTTGATGATGGCTCTCAGGATCGGACTGCTGACATTGTGAGAGAAACTGCCGATCGAGATGATCGAATTATTCTGTTAAGTCAAGCAAACTCAGGCGTTGCTGCGGCTCGCAATTTGGCAATTCAGCACTCCAAAGGCGAATTTATTGCGCCGATCGACGCGGATGATCTTTGGTATCCCCAAAACATTGAAAAGCAAGTTCAGTGCATGGTACAGGGTGGAAACACCGTTGGGTTAGTGTACTCCTGGTCAGTAGATATTGACGAATCGGACGGGCTGCTGGGCAGCTTCCGTGCCGCCAAAATCCAGGGAAACGTTTATGCAACTCTGGTTTGTCATAACTTTTTAGGGAATGCCAGCGCCTCTATGATGCGCCGCAGTTGTTTGGAACAAGTGGGCTGCTACGACTCAAATTTGCGGTTGCAGAAAGCACAGGGTTGTGAAGATTGGGATCTTTATTTGCGGCTTGCAGAGCAATACGAATTTCGTGTCGTGCCAGAGTTTTTAGTGGGCTACCGCAAGCTAACGGTCAGCATGTCCTGTGATTACACCCAGATGGCTCGATCACACAGGTTTGTCATGCAGGCAATTCAGCAAAAGCAGCCGGAACTCCCTACAGGGCTTTTCTGCCTATCTAGCAGCAATCTATATATGTACTTTGCCCACCAAAGTCATCGCTGTAAAAACCATTGCACAACGCTATTTTGGCTAAGACAAGCACTCCAGGCAGATGTCGTGTCTCCCTGGATTCGCATTGGGCTTTATCGTTTGCTGCTACAAAGTCTGTGGGCACTACTGCAGTCTATAATCGCCCCACGCGCTGAGAGGACTTTAACAGCGCTGCACAGCCATCCCTCTTCAACGATTACACTGACTGAGATTCAGCAGCAAAAAAGAACGATCGCGCTCATGCTGCTCGTTGGCAACCTGTTTCATCAACTGATTTCTCGCCTTGCCAGATGTTCCCCCTGGCGCTTGTCTCACTCACCTAAATCGGCATCCCAGAGGAGTGTTGCATGAAAGAGCTTGCCGCTATCAAACAACTGCTGCCACTACTAAAGCTCCATCCTTGGGCAATTCCTGCGATCGTCGTCTTAGGAGTGCTAGCTTCACTTTTCGAGGGGTTAGGCATCAGTTTGTTTGTGCCCGTGTTGCAAACGTTGGTACAGGATGTGCCTCAAAATGCGACCAGTAGTGTCCTGTTGCGACAACTGTTTCAACTGACAGAAACCATTCCTTTGAGCGATCGTCTTTGGGTCATTCCGGCGATGATTCTGGGTTGCATTGTGATCAAAAATGGCTTCAGCTATAGCAATGCGGTGCTCTCGGCATGGCTCAATGCACGCCTCAGCCACCGCTTGCGATCGCAAGTGTTTCAGCAATTGTTGAGCGTCAGCTACAGCTATCTGGGACGGCAGGATTTTGGCAGGCTGATGAATACATTGGCGGGAGAAACCTGGCGCACCGGGCATGCTGTCACGGCTCTGATTAGCCTTCTCACCACCGTTTCTACTACTGTGGTTTATGCGACTTTGCTGCTCCTACTTTCCTGGCGCTTAGCGTTGCTGATCGGGGTTGTGATGGGGGGGATTTCCCTGGCAATCCAACTGGTGACCCGCCGGATTAAAACTCTGGGGCAGAAAGCGGTGCAAACGAACGCGGATCTAGGCGTGCGCATGTATGAAGGGCTGACTGGGATGCAGACCATTCGGGCCTTTGGGCGCGAAACCTACGAGCAGCAGCAGTTCGATCGTGCCTCAGTACGAGTGCAAAACGCGATGCTCAAGCTGGATCTGCTGTCGGGCACGGTGAAACCGCTGTATGAAGTGCTGTCTGCTCTGTTGGTGCTGGGCATTCTGGTGCTGGGGCTGCTGCACGATCGCACGGCTCTGCCGACCATGCTGACCTTTTTATTCATGCTCTACCGTCTTCAGCCGCAGATGCAACAAATTGATGGTTACCGCACGAATCTGCAAGCTCTGGCTGGCTCGATCGAAGATGTGTTCGCTTTTCTTGATCGCACCAACAAACCCTATTTACAGTCAGGATCAGTACTCTTTCGGACGCTACAGCAGCAGATTTCCCTCCAATCAGTCAGTTTTCACTATACCGACCAGGACACGCCTGCCCTCAGCAGCCTTTCTATGGTGATTCCTGCGGGCAAAACAACGGCGTTAGTAGGTCCATCGGGAGCTGGCAAATCAACCCTGGTGAATTTGCTTTGCCGCTTCTACGACCCGACTGCTGGCGAAATTTGGGTCGATGCTCACCCCCTAAAGTCATTAGACCTGCCCTCATGGCGTGATCGCATCGCGATCGTGAGCCAGGATATTCACATTTTTAATGCCACTATTGCCGACAACATTGCCTACGGTCGGTTGGATGCTAGCCGTGCTGACATTGTTACAGCAGCGAAGCAGGCGCATATTCATATGTTCATCCAGACTTTGCCGCAAGGCTATGACACGCCCGTCGGTGAGAAAGGGATGCGACTTTCCGGCGGACAGCGGCAGCGCCTTGCGCTGACACGAGCGATCGTCCGCGATCCCGATATCCTGATTTTGGATGAAGCTACCAATGCACTCGATAGCATTTCCGAACACCTGATCCAGGAGGCGCTTGACCTGTTCAGCCGCGATCGCACCGTCATTGTGATTGCTCACCGCCTTTCGACAATCGAACACGCTGATCAAATTGTCGTGCTGGAAGAGGGGCATATCGTTGAACAAGGAACGCTCGATCGACTGCTCCATCAAGAGGGACTGTTTGCACGCATGTATCAGTTACAGAATCACAGTCTCAAACGCTAGTTTTCTTAAATCGTTGACGACCTGTTATGCCCTACGCGATCGTTCATCTTGAAGTCACCCAAGCGCTTCCTACTCTGGAGCTTACCGCCGATAAGACTGGCGTAGCGCTGATCGTCCGTTACCATGACAAGCTGGTTGGGTTGCTTCTGCAAGCCCTGGCAACGCCATACACCATTCAACCAACCGAGCTGGCAGAGTGGGTTGCCACGTCGATCGGTGCAAAGCTTCTTCAAGAAAGCATCCGTCAGGAAGTACAACCCCCTATCAACACAGCCGGATTTCCTGCTCTCACTGTCGCCATTTGCACCAAAGACCGCTCCGATAATGTTGCTCGTCTTTTGACCTCGCTGCTGCCACTGCAGCAAGCTACCGGGGAACGCCAATTTGAAATTTTAGTGGTGGATAATGCGCCCAGTGACGATCGCACCCAACGTCTGCTTTCCCAACTGCCTTCAGTCCGTTATACCTGTGAGCCGAAACCAGGGCTTGATTTTGCTCGCAATCGCGCTCTTAAAGAGGCAAC
>JBBSHC010000542.1:0-3478 GCA_038253425.1 Leptolyngbyales cyanobacterium
CAGATTAAACGCATGACTGAATCACAGGAGATCGAAGCAGTGCAGTATGTGACGAATCAGCAAGGAGAGCGTGTAGGATTCTTACTAGACCTGGAAACCTATCAGCGCCTTGCCAAGAATTCTGCATCTGACGAAGAACTTTTGACTGGTTTAAGCCTGGAAGAGCTACAGGCATTAGCAACCAGTCAGCTTGCCAATGCTGAGCAGGTTCAGCTTAGTGAACTACTCGCTCAAAATGCTGAGAGTCAACTAGCGGCTGATGCAAGTGCAAAACTTGATCAACTCCTCACACAAGTAGATTACCTGAATATCCTCAAGACAAGAGCCAGATATACGCTTCAGCGGCTTTACGGAGCCTCAATGTAACGTGAGCGTTTACGTTTCCGTTGAACTGCGACGCCAAATACGCTCTCATTTCGCCAGTTGTTGTGCTTACTGCCGAACGGCTGAATCTCTTACAGCGGCAGCGTTTGAGTTTGAGCACATCGTTCCCCTTTCAAGGCGTGGAACGACAGTCTTTGAGAATCTTTGTCTAGCATGTCCGTCCTGCAACCGCTTTAAAGCGGCTCGTCAAACTGCGACTGATCCAACAACGCAAGCAGAGGTGCCGTTATTTCATCCCCAACAGCAAGCGTGGACTGAGCAGTTTCAGTGGAACGGGGAAGCAACTGAAATTGTCGGATTGACATCTATTGGTAGAGCAACTCTTGTTGCACTGAAAATGAATCGCCCTCAACTACTTCGTGTTCGGCGAATGTGGGTGGAAATGGGCGAACATCCTCCAACAATTTGATCTACAGCAGTTAGATAGTTGAAAGCGTGGGTTGGGGACAGCGATTGCTTAAGTAGAGGTCGCTGTAGCGATCGTCTTGTTTCAAAAGGGGCGTATCGCAAGTAACCGCTTCGACGCTAACTTATGGAATATTGGTGAAAGCAAGCAGACCAGAATCCACAGAGAAATCGTATGACGAACCCAGCAGCGTATCGCGTTGAGAAAGATTCGATGGGCGATCGACAGTTGCCCGATACCGCGTACTACGGCATTCAAACGCTACGGGCGATCGAGAACTTTCCGATTAGCGGTCTGAAGCCCTTGCCAACCTATGTCGATGCCTGTGTGCTGATCAAAAAGGCAACCGCGATCGCCAATGGTGAACTCAACTGCATCACGCCCGAAATTAGTCAGGCGATCGTGCAGGCGGCGGATGAAGTGCTGAACGGGAAACTGCGCGATCAGTTCGTGGTGGATGTCTATCAGGCAGGTGCAGGCACGTCGCACCACATGAACGTCAATGAAGTGCTGGCAAATCGGGCGCTGGAACTTCTGGGTGATGTGAAGGGCAACTACAAACGGCTGAATCCCAACGACCATGTGAACTATGGGCAATCCACGAACGATGTGATTCCGACCGCGATTCGGCTGGGTGGTCTGCTGGCGCTGGAGCGATCGCTGTATCCATCCTTGGCAAGCGCGATCGCGGCACTCGAAGCAAAAGCGCAGGAATTCCAGGATGTCATTCGATCGGGCAGAACACACCTGCAAGATGCCGTGCCTGTACGGTTGGGCGACAACTTTCGCGCCTGGGCACAGATTTTGAGCGAACATTTGCTCCGCATTGAAACCGCATCTAAGGATCTGATGATTCTCGGTTTAGGCGGCAGTGCAGCCGGAACGGGACTCAACACCCATCCGCAGTACCGTTTTCGTGTCGCAGAAATTTTGTCGGATTTAATTGACCAACCACTGCGACCCGCACCACACTTGATGGCAGCAATGCAAAGCATGGCACCCTTCGTCAACGTCTCCGGTTCCTTGCGAAATCTCGCGCAAGATTGCGTCAAAATCTCCCACGATCTGCGCCTGCTCGATTCGGGACCCAAAACGGGCTTCAAAGAAATTCAACTGCCGCCCGTCCAGCCCGGATCGTCCATCATGCCAGGGAAATACAATCCCGTTATGGCAGAAATGACCTCACAGGTCTGCTTTCAGGTAATGGGCTATGATACCGCGATCGCCCTCGCCGCACAAGCCGGACAGCTTGAACTCAACGTGATGATGCCCCTCATTGCCTACGACCTGATCCACAGTATTGAGATTCTGGGCAATACGATCGCCGCACTCGCAGACAAAGGCATTAAAGGGATTACTGCCAACCGCGATCGGTGTCTTGCCTACGCAGAGGGCAGTCTGGCGCTAGTCACCGCGCTCAACACCCACATCGGTTATCTCAATGCGGCTGCGGTGGCAAAAGAATCGCTGGACACAGGCACATCGCTCCGCGAAATCGTGCTGGAGCGGGGCTTGATGGATGCCAAAACGCTGGCAGACGTACTGAACCTGGAACAGATGAGCCAGCTTCCAGAGCTATAAGTTACCCCAGCAAGGTTAGATGCTGCTATACGAACCCATGCAGATGCTTTGAGCCGTCAGCGTTCAGATCTTCATCCCATGCTGACTTCTGACTTCTGACTTCTAATCCTCACTCCTGACCGACACGATCGCATAAAACTCAACGCTCAGAATGCTGAACTTTGGAAAGTGGTCAGTACAATGCTAGTGATACAGTCAGTGAACGTCCTCTGTTGATTATCAAACTGTACGGGTTCTCACCCCAGCCTGTAGAGGTTTGCAATCAGGTTAAGACGCCAAGGAAAACCATTGCCTAGCCACTTGTCACCCGATCAGGTTAACCATTGTGGGCGAGTGCATTAAGTGCGGGCTGTAAGGCAAACTCTTTAAGAGGGCGTTTAGGACGACTGGGGGTACACGTTCATGGTGTTGATGGAAACGATGGTATTGGCTGAATCCCTAGCAACCGATTGGCGATCGCGCTTAGAGACAGACATCCCCAGTCACAGTACCGCGACTCGTGAGAGTATCGTGCAGTGGTTAATTGGCGACAATCCATCCCGGTTTGACGACCTCACTCCTAGCCTGCGACACATTGCAGCACAGGCAATGGACTACCGCTATCGTATTTTGCGGCAGCGCTATTTAGATTTTGGTCCCGAACGGGCGTACAAAAGTCTGATTCAGCGGCTGAGCAGTGTGTTTCTCATTCGCAACAAAATTCGTACCTGGATTGCGCTCTCGCGCGATCGCCAGCGCACAGTGGTTGATGTGTTACAAGAAGTGATTCAAGAATTGCTGCAAACTGACACCTACATGCAGCAACAAATTCTTTGGATTGCTAAATGCACCCAGGATGCACGACTGCGTAATGCCCTCTTGTTAGCAAGCACTGAAGAGTATTGCCTGCGACCGATCCGCAATCAGCCGTTATTGTCTTACCGTTTTGTCAACTACCTGCGGCGTTCTCAGCGTGGCGGCATGACTCAAGTGCCAGCGCAAGAATTTATCCGCCTGGTGTCTGAAGAAATTTCGCCCGATGACTCTGATGGCTCTGTAAGCTTGCTAGATACACAAGCGGTTTCTCAGTACCAGGATGCACAGTCGGCAGAAGAACAACAAGAACTA
>JBBSHC010000543.1:0-3477 GCA_038253425.1 Leptolyngbyales cyanobacterium
TGCTTCGTCGCGTTCTAACCGGAAATGGTCTTCAAAGATGCGATCGCGGTTCTCTTCGGGAATGCCAGGACCGT
This sequence comes from Leptolyngbyales cyanobacterium, assembly GCA_038253425.1. Taxonomy (GTDB): domain Bacteria; phylum Cyanobacteriota; class Cyanobacteriia; order Leptolyngbyales; family Leptolyngbyaceae; genus Stenomitos. The sequence continues at coordinate 75 of JBBSHC010000543.1, forward strand.
TATCACAGATGCTAACCTGCACTTTTTGAGTTGTACGATGCAGGATGGAAACTGCGATCGAGCCGCCAACAGGTGTGTATTTGACCGCATTATCAAGTAAATTTACCAACACCTGGCGCACCCGTTCGCTGTCAGCATAGACGCTGGGCAAATCAGATGGAATATCCTGTTCAATGTGTTGGGCTTTTCCCTGAAAGCGGTCTTGAAGATCGATTAATACTTCAGCACACAAATTCCTTAGATCTAGCTTATGGGGTACAACCCTTAGTTCGCCACTGGTGCCATGTGCTGCCTGCAAAATGTCGGTGATCATATGATCGATCGCTTTTGTTTGCGTGCGGGCGTGCTTTAAGAGTTGCGCCGTCAAGGTGGGGGTCAGTCGTGCAGACCATCCTTCATCAACGGCATGCCCCATTGCCAGGGTTTCCATGGCGAGTGAGGCGGCAGTGAGTGGGTTCCGCAAATCGTGCGCCAGCATTGAAAGAATCTGATCTTTGAATTGGAGCTGATGTTCCAGTGCTTCTTTTTCTTGCTTCAGGCGAAAGACTTCATCAGTCAATTGGATCAATTCGGCAGAACGTGCGATCGTTCTTAGCGCCCCGATTGGTTCACTCGTAGCAACGTCAGTAGACCCACTGCCAGCAGCAGGGGTAGACACTGTTGTAGCAAAACCTGTTAAGCCAACCTTGAGGTCTTCCAGGGTTTCACCAGATGACTGCTGCTGGTTGCTGTTAATGCGGTAAGTTTCCACCGCTCGCTGCCAGTAAGGCCACCAGTGTTGGAGTTGAGCCACCAGATCGCTGCCAGCCAGCGTTTGTCGGGGTTCAGGATGCAGCTTGATGAGTGCAGGGGTTGCCACTAACCGAAAGTGTTCAGCGAGATAGGGCTGTTCACTCACATCGATCACTTCAAGCTCAAACGGATAGTTGACTCTCAGATGCCTGAGCGCGTCACGCACCTGCCGAATCCGCTCTCTTGAGTTTGGACGCCTATCAATGAACAGCAAAAGCTGTAGCGGCATTTCGTCGTTAGTAGGCTTCTCAGAAAATGCCTGCATGCCATCTCTTTCCAGCACTTAAAACCAACACCTACGCTTGAAGGCATGAGCTTGAGTGAATGCCAAACAAACTTGACCCAATCACGCTCCTCCTATAGACTACTCTGTTCCGTTTCGTCCTGTCATACCGATCGCTGTCTAGGAGTAAATTCAGTTAATTAAACGTCACTGGTGTGGCTCTACAAAGCAGCACTGGGCAAGGAGCATGATGGAGGATATAATCTTCGGTCACGCTGAGACGAGTATTGCGTAATACTGGCGGTTGCTTTGCTGAAGCCACTTCAGGCGGTTTTGGGCGTCGAAGCGTTTGCAAAGAAAACAGCGTATCACCAGGAGGGAGGCGCAACCAACGTCGCGTGGCATTACCGCCTAAGATGATCAGGTCTACCTGCTGTTGCTGTGCCACCTGACAGATGAGCGGCCCCGCCTCGCTTGTTTGTCGCAGCGTTTGCACAACGACATTAGGCTGGTCTAAGGCTGCGTGTGCTTGCTGAAGAATATGCTCACTTTGCTCGTTTTGGGCATCCTGAAGCGATCGATTCAGTTGCCAGCTTGGAGTCGGTGCGACGAAGGGACCAAACAAATAATCTGCATTCAGTGGTGGTTGGGCATAGAGGATGGTCACTTGACGGACACCCGCAGGTAAAAGTTGACGGGCAGTGGCGATCGCGTGCTGCGTGGCAGGAGAATCATTCACGACCAACAGAAGGTGATGCAACGTTGGTGCGTCAGACGTGACTAAACCGCGAGCGACTAAAACGCTACAGGGTGCATAGCGTGCAATGATGGCAGACACGCTGCCCAATAAACGTCCGCGGATACCGCTGGTGCCACCCGACCCAACTGCAATCAACCCTGCTTGAAGAGTGCGGGCACAATTCAAAATTTCGATCGCGGGTCGTCCCTGCCTCACCTGAACCGAGATGGGTAGATTGGTTGCAATACTTGCTTGTATCGTTGCTGCAACCTGATCGCCTAGCTGCGGCGGCTCGATCGCCGCTGTAACGGTTGGCGCATGGTTCGCGGCTGCGACAGTTGTTTCTGTTAGCGTCGCTGATTGGTTTGAAACCGGAGCTGTTTTGGGGACACGTCGTTTAGAGCGGCTGGAACGACGCGGTTCGACTGTAATGACCGTCAGCAACGATCGCCCACTGCCATTTGCCGCTGCCTGAACGGTCTGCGCGATCGTCGTCAATAGCCTTTGAGCCAGACACGCACTGGGTGAACCATCAGTTGCCAGGAGAAAGGGGGCAAAAAGGACTGGAGACCTTGACTGCGCCATTGTTTTAGCCTGCTACTCCCATCACTCAACAAGACTGCTCCCCACGATTGCGCCAAGCTGCCAGTCATACTGATTGCTCGGCAATTCCTCTTATCTACTAAGTTACGCGATCCCTTCGCTGAATGCGTAAAAGTTAGCAGGACTCAACTTACACAATCGCCGCTCTCAGCCTAACTTCTTATGCGCTAGAGTTCAGCAACGCGATCGGTGCGCGCATTTTAGAACGCAAACAAAAACGTCCATACCTCCTGAGCTACGCTATGGAGAGAACTATGTAACGTTAAGCTAATTCAACCGTCGAGACAAGCGCCAATGAAGATTCTGGTACTGGCTTGGGAATTTCCGCCTCGCATCGTCGGTGGAATCGCTCGGCACGTGGCAGAGCTGTATCCCGAAATTGTGAAACAGGGTCACGACGTTCATTTAATCACGGTGGAGTTTGGGCAGGCTCCTTGTTATGAAGTCGTTGATGGGATGTGCATTCACCGCGTGAGCGTTGGTCCTAGCGCCAATTTTTTTCAATGGGTTGCCAATATGAATGAGAGTTTTGGGCGACACGGCGGCAAACTGCTGCTGGAAGAAGGACCCTTTGACCTCATTCATGCTCACGATTGGCTCGTCAGTGATGCGGCGATCGCGCTCAAACACACCTTTAAAGTTCCGTTAGTGGCAACCATTCATGCGACTGAATTTGGTCGCTATAACGGCATTCATACCGATGCCCAATACTACATCCACAGACGAGAAAAGCTGCTGGCTCATGATGCGTGGCGGCTCATCGTTTGTACCAACTACATGCGGTTAGAGGTTGAGCGTACACTCGACGCACCCTGGAACAAAATTGATGTGGTGTATAACGGCATTCGTCCTGAAAAAAAACACCGCGATCCAGACTTTGACTATTGGACGTTTCGCCGACGCTTTGCCGCTGATGACGAGAAAGTGGCTTACTATGTGGGGCGTATCACCCATGAGAAAGGGGTTTCCGTCTTACTCAACGCTGCGCCAACTGTGATTCGGGCGATCGGAGAGCGGGTTAAATTTGTGCTGATTGGTGGCGGCAA
>JBBSHC010000544.1:0-3471 GCA_038253425.1 Leptolyngbyales cyanobacterium
CGACTAACTGGCAAGACTTCTAAAAATGGCAATAATCATTCAGCTTGAGCAAGTAAAAGAGGGCTATAAAACAAAGAAGTCCTAAAGCGCTTTGGACTGCAAAAACTCCCGCACCACGTCTTTAATGTCACGCAGTTCGCCGTCTACTAGATAGTTTAAGTGCTGCATTTCGTCGGGAGAAATTTTGCCTGCCAGTTGCTCCAGGGCAGTGCGAACGTTGGGATATTTTTGCAGCGTGGCTTCGCGAACGATCGCTGCTGCTTCGTAGGGTGGAAAGGCATGGCGATCGTCCTCCAGAATCACAAAGTCCGATCGAGTGATTTGTCCATCGGTGGAATTGCCTGCCACCAGATCCACTTGCTTTTGCAGCAGCGCTCGATAGAGTAGACCCAAGTTTAGCAATCGTGGCGCTTTGGTGAACTTGAAGTCGTACGTTTTCACCATGTTGGCGTATTCCTGGCGCTCGGTGAATTCGTAGCCAAAGCCAGCCTGCCATTGTGGGACGTACTGTGCCGCCTGCGAGAGCGTTTTGAGGTTGAGCGATCGCGCGACATCGCCCCGCACAATCATCGCAAACGTGTTTTGAAAGCCGAGCGGCGGCATCACTGCCAGGTTGAACTTTTGGGCATAGTCTGCTTTCACTTGACGATAGACTGCGCCCACATCGCCGATCGTCTTCTGCTTAAGAATGGTCGAGAACGCAGTACCCGTGTATTCGGGATAGAGGTCGATTTGCCCTGACAGCAGCGCATTGTGGCAAACGAGGGTATCGCCTAGCTGCAACCGACGCACTACTTTTAAGCCCGTTTTGGCTTCAATCTGCTGTGCGAACAATTCGCCTAAGATATCCTGCTCGGTAAATGACTTGGCACCAATGACAATGTTGCCGCTGCCACTGCTACTGCTGGAATGAGGAGTACACGCGATCGTCGTCATCAGCACGATCGCCAGCAGCATCCAACTAAGCAACGGTTTGAACCTCATGCTGGCTTGCCTCCCCGTCGTGTGAGGCGCTGCTCTAGCCAGCCAATGCCGAAATCTGCGATGAGTGCCAGTACGGCTGCTGGAATGACACCCGCCAAAATAAGCTGATTATTCAGCGCGGAAATGCCCCGAAAAATGAAGATGCCCAAACCGCCTGCTCCGATCGCCGTAGCAATGGTGGCAGTACCGATCGCAATCACGGTCGCCACGCGAATCCCCGACAAAATCACTCCTAATGCCAGCGGCATTTCTACCTGTGACAAGAGTTGCCAGTCGGTCATGCCCATGCCCCGTCCCGCTTCGCGAATGGCTGGATCAACGCTCATGATGCCTGTGTAGGTGCCACGAATAATGGGCAGAAAGGAGTAGAGCGTGAGAGCGACGATCGCGGGTGGATCGCCAATGCCCCCACCCAATGCAGGCGGCACGGTCACCAGCAACCCAAACAGCGCCAGACTGGGAATAATTTGCAGAATATTTGCCGTACCGAGAACAGACTGACGCAGCGCAGGCTTGCGGGTAATCAAAACCCCTAGGGGAATACCAATGAGCGTAGCGATGAGAATGGCGATCGCTACCAAATAAAGATGCTCACCTGTCCGTTGCAGGATTTCCGGCGCATAGCGAACGAGAAAAAAGTTATTCATACGAGTTGATTTTCGCGTGTGATTGAGCAAAAACCGCTTCACCGTCAGTTAACTGACAACTGACCTGTAGCAATTTGCTCAGTGCTTGCAGCAACAGCGGCATCACGTTCCAGTGCCTTGCGGAAAATGATTTTGTCGTCCCCCGCCTTGTAAAAATCTCGAATCCTCGCTTCCTCGTCATAACCGATCTTTCGATAGAACGCACGAACGTATGCAAAGTCCTCCAGACCGGATGTTTCCACCAGTAGTACGCGCTCACCACGCTCGGTTAGCATTTGCTCAACATGGCGAACCAGGGCGGCTCCGCGTCCTTGTTTTTGGCGATCGGGATGAATAGCGATTAAGTAGAGATTCCATGTCCCCTCGGTCATACGTTCCGGTGCAACGTAGGCAACGCCCACTGGCTCATTTTCGTCGTCGGTAACCCATACATCCTGGCTAGCTGCTGCGTTACTGAAATGCTGGTTTAGCATTTGAGAGAGTTCTTCAATTTGGCTTGACTCAAAAAGTCCTGTCGCTTTTGCCAACGCGAGTAATGCATTCGTGTCACTGGGCGTAGTCAATCGAATCATAGTGAGTTCCAGCTCATGTTAAGGAGTCCGCTGTGTGGATAGCACGGACAGTATTCATGCCACATCAATGGCAGACAATCTACGCGTGAGTTTGAAATAACCATACTCCTCCTGAGGCTTCGCGCGTGTGCCACGCAACATACGTTTTAACGCCCAGCCGATCGCCTAATTTCCAGTTTAACGCTCTTGAATTTGTTCCAATGTGCGTAAGGTTCTGAGAAACGTTTGCGCTTCGGGTTCGGGCGATCGCAAAAACTCTTCTGGTGTTTCCAGCACCACCAGTCGTCCATCCTGCATTAAGCCAATGCGCGATGCCAGCACAAACGCTTCCTGGATATCGTGGGTGACAAAGACAACCGTCTTGCCTAACTCTTGCTGGAGCCGTCGGAATTCTTGCTGAAGTTCTAAACGCGTAATCGGGTCAAGGGCACCAAACGGTTCATCCATCAGCAGAATGGGCGGATCGGCTGCTAGGGCGCGAGCAACCCCTACACGCTGCCGTTGTCCACCAGAGAGTTGATTGGGGTAGCGATCGGCAAATTGGGCTGGCTCTAACCCCACTAACGCCAGTAGCTCGTGAACCCGCGCCTTAATGCGTTTGGGTTGCCAGTTTTGGAGCGACGGCACTAACCCGACATTACGCTCGATCGTAAAGTGAGGAAACAGCCCCGTTTCCTGGATGACATAACCAATCTGCCGCCGTAGTTGAATGACATCCCACTCGGTTGTTGCTTTGCCTTCTACGCGAACGTTGCCGCTTGTTGGCGTGAGGAGGCGATTGATCAACTTCATCGTGGTGGTTTTGCCCGAACCGCTACGACCCAGCAGCACCAAAGCCTCTCCTGACTGGATGGCGAACGTTAGCCCTGAGAGCAGCGATCGCTCACCAGCCGTAAAGCCAACGTCCAAAAATTCTACAGCACTGCCTGTCGAGGTTGGTTCGCGTCTTGCATCATTCGGCACCATGAACCGCTCCAGGTAAAAGACTGTTACTCAAATTTACCATCGTCTCAAATGTGTCGATCGTGTCAACAGGGCTAGAAGATCTGGGATATTTTTCTCTCTAGCCTGGTGCATCTGTGTGCAAGTCCGGTTCTAGATGGTTTTGTAGCGTACTAAAATTGTCGCGCTTTGTGTTAGCTACTCTTTTGCATTGGGCTGCATTGAGCTAAACCAGCACCTCTAAATCTGTGGAGCAATATCGGTATGTCAGTTTTGGGAATCAAACGCCTCTGCGCGATCGCCCTGCTTTGTCTGGCAATGGCAGC
>JBBSHC010000545.1:0-3463 GCA_038253425.1 Leptolyngbyales cyanobacterium
CCTGATGCGCCGTCGCCGCGATGGCAAAATTGTGCTAATCGATTTTGGTGCAGTGAAGCGGGTCAGTGTCCAGGCGGCTGATCCCGACAGTGATCTGGCTGATTCAACGGTTTCTATTGGCACTAAAGGGTACATCCCTAATGAACAGCTTGCTGGCAAGCCCCGCTTTAGTAGTGATATTTATGCGGTGGGTTTGGCTGGCATTCAAGCATTAACGGGTGTATCGCCCCGTGCGCTGGGTGAAGATGTGCAAACCAGTGAACTTGACTGGCGAATCCATGCCCCGATCGTTAGTGCTGCTTTTGCAGAGGTGCTCGATCGCATGGTGTGCTATGACTTTCGCGATCGCTACCCAACCGCCGTGGAAGCCCTGGACGCACTACGAAGTTTAGCTCCAGAACCGATTGAGGCGCAGCCGTCAGACGCCGAACTAGACAATCTCGATTCAACAGTGCATTTAGAAGTCGATCAAAATCCAGCAGTGGCAACACAGATGCAGTGGAGCAGCAACGGGTTTGGGCACGCCGATCCCCATGATGAGACGCTGACATTATCTGGTAGTACTGCTTCAGCTTCGTTTCTACATGCTTCTGAGCAGCCACGGTCATCCCAGTCGTCCCGACCGAATCGGACCGGACGTTTGCAAACGCCATTCATGCGGAATTTGGCTCTGTGTATGGGTGTGGTAGCCGCTGGAGGAGTACTGTGGGGTGTCAAGCTCAACCCTCTTTCGCCACCCGTGAGTACGTCTGTTGCGCCGTTGAGTGCAATCCTGTATCCGCCTATGCCCACGCGATCGCTCGTCCCCAGTCCAAAGCCACTTTCGCTTGACCAGGAAGCTGCCAAATTGTTAGAGCAAGCCAATCGACAGCGCAAACAGCAGCAGTATCAGCAAGCGCTAGTGGATTACGATCGCGTCATTAAGCTTAAGCCCAAACAAGCACAGGCATATTGGGGACGGTGTGATGTGTTAGCTAGTTTGAAACAGCCTTCCCAAGCTATCGTTGCTTGTAATGATGCGCTTGACCTTCAGCCCGACTACCCGGAAGCGTTGTGGAGTCAAGGTAAAGCGCTTAAACAACAAGACCGATCGCTAGAAGCGCTGAGGTTATTTGAGCAGGCAACCGCTCTTAAGCCCGATTTTGCTGAAGCCTGGGTTGAGCGAGGCAGTACGTTACAAGAATTTGGTCGCTCAGTAGAGGCGATCGACGCGTTGGATCAGGTGATCGCGCTCAACCGTAACTCTGCCGAAGCCTGGAGCACAAGAGGTGCAGCTCTCTGGAATTTAGGACGCTATGACCAGGCAATTGCTTCACTTGACAAAGCACTGGCGATTCAGCCGAATGCCGCTGGTGCGGGTGCCTTACGCCAACAAGCACGAACGCAATTAGGGTATTAAAGTTCGGTTAGGCGATCGCGTGGCACAGGGGAGATCGATGACAAGCAGAATTAATTTACAGCTCAAAGTTGACGTTGACGTTAAAGTTGCGTTATAAGTAAAGCGTGAACGAACGAATGCGGATTGGTGAATTTGCGGAACGGGCGGGGGTAACGCCTCGTACGGTGCGCTACTACGAAAGCTTGGGGCTGCTTGGTCCTAGCGAACGGGAGGGTGCTGGTTTCCGGTACTATACCGACGTGGAATTAGCGATTCTGCAAAAGATCAATATCTACAAAGGGTTGGGTTTGAGCCTGGATGAGATCGCTGTTGTGCTGCCGCTTTATTCTGAAGACCCCACAGGGGTGCAGGGTAAGCGGAAAATCGTCGAAATTCTCAAGTCGCATCTTCAAGAAGCGGATGACAAGATTGAGTCGCTGAACCAGTTTCGATCGGAATTGCAGGCAAACATCGATCGCATTCAACAGTGGATCGATGAGCGCGTCGAAAGCGAGTAATTTTTTTGCTTTCAATCTAACGTTAACGTCAAAGTTAAAAAGAGGTAGAGATGCCAACACTTCAATACACCCATGAGCAGAGCCGCTACTCGCAGGGCTGGGAAAAGCTGAAAGAAATTGATGGTGATGCTGGCGAGAAGGTTATTGAAAGTCTCAAAGCTATCGCTCCTGATTTGGGACGCTACATCATTGAATTTGCCTTTGGTGACATCTATACTCGTCCGGGACTGGATTTGAAGTCGCGGGAAATTGCGACGGTGGCGGCGCTCACGGCATTGGGCAACGCACAACCGCAGCTCAAGGTACATATTCACGGGGCGCTCAATGTGGGCTGTACGCGTGAAGAAGTGCTAGAGGTCATTTTGCAAATGGCGGTTTATGCGGGGTTTCCGGCTGCACTAAATGGGATTACGGCAGCGAAAGAGGTCTTCCAAGAGCGGGATGTATGAGCGGTTGCACTCAACCACGCTCGACCGTTGGTTGGCACGCTGAAGCAACAGTGAAGTGATCAGGAGAAAGGAAACATGGTTGGAAAATTAGCAGGAAAAGTGGCGATCGTCACAGGTGCGTCGTCGGGTATTGGTGAGGCAACAGCGATCGCGCTGGCGGCTGAAGGGGCAACGGTAGCGATCGCGGCACGTCGGAGCGATCGTTTAAGCAAACTTGCCAAACGCATTACAGAGAGCGGTGGACAGGTTTTGTCGATTACTGCCGATGTGTCTGACGAAGAACAGGTCAACGTTATGGTGCAAAAGACGCAGGCGGAATTTGGCAAGGTTGACATTCTCATCAACAACGCAGGCGTGATGCTGCTGGGCATGATCGACGGAGCCAACACCGAAGACTGGCGGCGGATGATTAACCTCAACGTTTTGGGGTTGATGTATGCCACTCATGCCGTTCTACCGCTGATGAAGACGCAGGGTGAGGGACATATTGTGAATATCTCCTCTGTGGCGGGTCGCGTTGCCAATGCGGGATCGGGCGTTTATAACGCGTCTAAATGGGCAGTGGGTGCTTTTTCAGAAGCGTTGCGAAAGGAAGTCTACAAAGACAACATTCGCGTCACCATCATCGAACCAGGACTGGTGGCAACGGAACTACCGCAGCACGTCACTGATCCCAAGGCAAAAGAGATTGCCGCGAACTTTTACGGCTCGGTCAAAAATCTGGAAAGTGAGGACATTGCAGCCGCGATCGTCTATGCCGTCACGCAACCACCCCGCGTCAACGTGAACGAAATTCTGATTCGTCCGACTGAGCAAGAGCGCTAACAAGCACCTGGCTCCTTCTAAGCGGTGTTCCAGGATGTCTGCTGCAAGACGGCGTTGCCGAACGCAGGTATGAATCGCCCTCATCCCCGACCCTTCTCCCCAAGGAGAAGGGCGCTAGAACTCCTGTAGCCTCTCCTTTTGAGAGGGCTAGGGTGAAAGCCGAAGCATTCATACATCAATGCAGCAACGTCCGAACGTTACATCCAGACTTTCGTTTTCCGAGTTCAGAACTGCATCAGCCGAGTTCAAAGCTCGGTCGTTCGAGTTCAGAACTGCATCAGCCGAGTTCAAAG
>JBBSHC010000546.1:0-3459 GCA_038253425.1 Leptolyngbyales cyanobacterium
AATTGTTGTTGCTGGACGAACCCACTGCTGGTATGACGGCAGAAGAAACCCATGCTACCGGAGAACTCGTACGTGGACTGGTGCAAGACCTGCACGTGTCTGCCATGATCATTGAACATGACATTAATTTCATTCGTGATCTACGCGCTCCTGTCACTGTTCTGCATTTAGGAGAAGTGCTGGCAGAAGGAGACTTTGATCAGATTCAGCAAAATGAAACGGTGCGTAAGGTTTATCTGGGCGAAGAGTAATGCAGCTTCAACTCAACTCAGTCACGACCGGGTATGGTAGCTTGACCGTTCTGCGGGAGCTTTCGTTGCAGGTGTCAGAGGGTGAAATTTTGGGCGTCCTGGGACGGAATGGCATGGGCAAAACCACGTTAATTCGTTGCCTGTCAGGTTTGTTGCCCACCCAAAGCGGTTCCATCTGGTTTGATGGACGCGACATTACACGGTTAAAGCCTCACCGTCGCGCTCAATTAGGGCTGACCACTGTTGTGCAGGGAAGGGGTATCTTTCCTCACTTGACGGTGAGAGAAAACCTGGAAATGGGACGCATTGCGGCTGGTCGTGCCCGTCGCGATCGCCAGGATGAAGTGTTGACTTATTTTGAAAGACTGGGCGAACGGTTGGATCAGGTTGCAGGTACCTTGAGCGGTGGTGAACAGCAGATGCTAGCGATCGGGCGCGGGTTGATGACCGAACCCAAACTCATGCTGCTAGACGAACCATCCGAAGGCATTATGCCCCTGCTGGTCAAGCAAATTGCTCAGATTTTGCAAGCGATCAATCAGCGCGAAAAGATGATGATTATCATTGTCGAACAAAATGTACCAATGGTGTTTAGCATGGCAACCCACTGCATTGTGCTCGAAAAGGGGCGCATTGTGGCTGAAGGTATACCTACGACTTTGGCTCAAAGTGACGCGATGAAAGACTACCTAGCCATTTGATTAAGCGCACCAATGGTTGCTCAACAGGTTGTGCAGCAGCGGCTGCGTCCACATTAATACTGCTTATAACACCTCGAAGTTCGCGTGGTGAACCATTTACCCACTCTTTTTAGCCATAACGCGCGGCGGAAAGACGTAGTGAACCGCGATCGCTAAATCGCCCAATCAGGTGAGTCAATGGGAGGACGCGGCACCCAACCATTTAACTGTAGAGTGGCTGCGAACGTTTAGCGCCTGCGCTTAATGTCAAGGGGCAAGACAAAAATTGGGTGAGCGCAGAAGGCAATTACCCGATAAACTATTTAGCATACTTTTATTTAGCACCCTTATTAACTTCTCCAGCGCTAAAATGACTTTGCCAAATCGATGAGTAAGCCGCTATTCTGCATAGGGTTCCCCTTACTTTAGATTGTGTTGAGACTCACGCAGAAGATATCCCAAAGCCCCTTGAAAGATCCTTTTCAAGGTTCCCTCCTCAAAAAGGAGGGCTAGGGAGGATCCGAATTTGCAGTTGCAAGTGCGTCAGTCCTGCGTGTTAGCCTCCAGGCTAAAAAGTAGGAAAAGGGGCTTGTCTGGTGAAGGTGTTTAAGCCTGCACTTGGTCTGTAAAGCCCTTGATTTATGCCCTGCGGTACTATTGTTCGTCAAACAGTTTTTCGACTGCAAGCAAAAAACGTATGCGACCTTCTCGTCATTTGATCGTTGTGAGTGTGGGAGTTCTCGTTGCCTTTAGTGGTACACCGTCCAGGGCAGCCGAATCCGTATCGAATTTAGCGCAACCTGCTAAAACCGATGAACCGCAGCCTACCCTTCCACAAGAAGCAAAATTACCACTTGATACCGCTCCCTCTATGGCTGCAATGAGAGCATTGGAGGCTCAACCTGCGGTGCCTAACCCTACTATTGCTGCTGTTAGGTCAAAGCAAGCACGGTATCGATTGGCTCAAAAGCCTGCCACCAAAAAGCCAGGGGGTGCCCAGGTAGCACCAGCAACCACAGCAACAGACCTCGCTCCAGCGCCGTCCATATCACCATTGCCTGAACCAACTACCCCTGATCCGGGTCCATCGAAACCACTGGGTCCGGCTAAGCCGGGTGCAGCACCAGAGTACCTTAACCCCGATCCCAATCCGCTGAGTTTTCCAACTAAACCAAGTGAAGTAAAGCTGCGAGGGATCCAGCCGATCTCGTTACAGCAGGCGATCGAGTTAGCCCAGCGTAACAACCGTAGCCTTCAGGTGAACAGACTGCAACTAGAGCGTAGTCGAGCATCGTTGCGGCAAGCTCAAGCTGCCAGCTATCCAACGCTGGGTATTCAAAGTTCACTGGGTCGATCGCAGTCAGCTAATAATCGCAATCAAAGTCAAAGCAACAATGCTCTGTCGTCGCTGCTCGGCATCAATAATACAAACAATAACGAGAACACAATCAGCAATACGTTTAGCGCCTCAGCAACGTTGAGCTACGACATTTTCACCTCTGGTCAGCGTCCGGCAAATATTCGAGCCGCAGAACAACAGCTCCGTTCGGACGAAATCCAGGTTGAAGTTAACCAGGAGCAACTGCGCCTTGATGTGGCAAGCGATTACTACAACCTGCAACAAGGTGATGAGTCTGTGCGGATTAACCAGGCGGCTGTGAGAAACAACGAGTTTAGCTTACGCGATACGCAAGCTTTAGAGCGAGCTGGCTTGGGTACTCGTTTTGATGTGTTGCAGGCTCAGGTACAGTTGTCAAATTCGCGCCAGAACTTAACGAATGCGATCGCGCAGCAGCAGATCTATCGGCGGCAACTCGCGCAGCGGTTGAGTCTTTCACCCGCGATCGACCTGGCAGCGGCTGACTCGGTTGATGTGGCGGGTAGCTGGAATTTGTCGCTGGAAGAAAGTATTGTGTTGGCGCTGAAAAACCGGGGAGAGTTGGAGCAGCAGCTTGCCCAACGAGAACTGGCACGACAGCAACGACGAGCCGCATTAGCGGGTTTGGGTCCTACTGTGACAGCCCAAACGCAATATCAACTGTCTGATGTTTTAAATGATTCGTCTCCGATTGGCAGTGGTTATGCGTTTTCGTTGGGGCTTAACTGGAACTTATATGATGGTGGTTTGTCAGTCGCCCGTGCTCAACAGGCAGAAGCAAACATTGCGATCGCGGAGCAAAACTTCGCCGATCTAAGTAATCAAATTCGCTTTGCCGTTGAGCAAGCGTATGCCAATCTCCTCTCTAACTTTGAAAATATTGGCACAACAACACAAGGGTTAGAGCAAGCAAGGGAATCGTTGCGTTTAGCACGACTGCGCTTTCAAGCTGGAGTCGGCACCCAGACAGACGTGATCAACGCCGAAAATGCGCTGACTCAGGCTGAGGGCAACCGGGTGAATGCCATTCTTGGCTACAATCGGGCACTGGCGTCTTTACAGCGAGCCATTACAAACTTACCGATCGCGACGGGTGCAACCACTCTCAGTACAACGGGTTTCGGCACTACGGCTCCCAATACATCTAATC
>JBBSHC010000547.1:0-3457 GCA_038253425.1 Leptolyngbyales cyanobacterium
AGCAGCACAGCAAAGGCTTGCCAAAGCTCATGATAGAGCCCTGCGCGATTAATCTCTTGTCGTACAATAAGATCGGCATCGCGCAGAATTTCTAGACGTTCCTCGGTTACTTCGCCCAAAATGCGAATGGCTAAACCGGGACCCGGAAAGGGCTGCCGCTGGACAATTTCTTCGGGTAAACCGATTGATCGACCCACTTTACGCACTTCGTCCTTGAACAGTTTACGGAGTGGCTCAATCAGCTTGAACTGCAAATCTTTAGGCAAACCGCCGACATTGTGGTGGCTTTTAATCTTGACCGCAACGCGTTCGCCCGTTTGGGGATCAACATTAGTGTCGGCAGATTCGATTACATCTGGATAAAGGGTGCCTTGCGCCAGATAGTCGAAGGGTCCTAGCCGTCGCGATTCTTCCTCAAAAACGCGGATGAACTCATGCCCGATACGCTTGCGTTTTACTTCGGGATCGGTGATGCCTTCAATCTGCGCCAAGAAGCGATCGCGCGCATTTACGTACACAACTGGAATATGGAACTGCTCTCGAAAAAGTTTTACCAGACGTTCTGGCTCTAGCTTTCGCATGAAGCCCTGATCAATAAACATACACGTGAGTTGCTCGCCGATCGCTCGATACAGCAAAAAAGCCAGCGTTGATGAATCAACACCACCCGAAAGCGCTAACAGCACTCGCTTATCGCCGACTCTGGCGCGAATTTCACGGATCGCTTCTTCGACAAAGGCATCGGTTGTCCAGGTTGGTTCGCAGTCGCAGATGTGGTAAACAAAATTGCGAATGAGCGCCGAGCCACCAATCGAGTGCACGACCTCTGGGTGAAACTGGACGCCGTAAAGGTTGCGGTCATGATGTGCGATCGCGGCACATGACGTATTCGCCGTGTGTGCCAGTAGCCCAAAGCCATCTGGCAAGCTAGTCACAGAGTCACCGTGGCTCATCCACATCGTGGTGCCGTCTTCTACATTCGTCAATAGATCGGTGGGATCATCGATGGCTAAAGAAGCTTTGCCGTATTCTGCCCGCTCCGATCGCTCCACGCCTCCACCCAACTGCTGCACCATGAGCTGCATCCCGTAGCACACGCCTAGCACTGGTACGCCCAGATCCCAAAGGGCGGGATCGCAATGGGGAGCACCTGCGTCGTACACAGAACTGGGACCACCCGAAAGAATGATGCCCTTTGGATTAAGCTGGCGCAATTGTTCAGCCGTTGTCCGATAGGAAAGCACTTCAGAATAAACTTGCGTTTCCCGAATGCGACGAGCAATTAACTCAGAATACTGAGAGCCAAAGTCTAGAATGACGATGATTTGACGGTTAAGCTTGGTTTGGTCGTCGGCTGTAATCTGTGGCTGCGGTTCTGTCTGTAGAGTCACCGAAGTATCCTAAGTTTGCTAAGAATGTGGACGGTAGTGTGCTAGGAGGGTGGATAATCGATCGCGATAAGATTTAGTCTGATGGCACATTAAAGCTGACAACTAAAATGACAGCGCTTAAATTAACGTATTTTAACTACCTTAACAAAACTTGTTCAAGTAAGGAGTTCCCCTGTTGACTCTTGATAAAAAGCTGGCGACTGCGATCGAACAATACAGTGCCGACGTTAACGTGCTGCTCACTGTGGGTTTGAATGTACATCTGTGAACGCTCATCAATGGTTTGAGCGATCGCGCCATAGATCGCCTTTGTCCAATTTTTCCCCTCTACTGCATCCAGATGCTTTAAGTACTTTAAGGCATCTTCCGCCGTTGCAGATCCAAAAAGATTTTGAAGTGCCTTAGTTGGCAGTCCTGCTTTTGCACCATACGTCGTCAAAATTTCTAACCGACCATCGGCAACATGGTGGTGCGTGTGAAAAATGCCACCCGCCAGTTTCAGCAGCTTACCGTGATAGCCAAAGAGCAGAATCGACTGGACCCCTTGCATACCTGCCTCAACCAGCAACGGACCTAACCAATTTGCCGTTTTTACCAGACGCGCTGGCGGTACCCCTAGCTGCCGCACTAAATCCAGCCCATTCTCCCCCACGCAAAAGACCAAACAATCAAACCAGTCAATTTTCTGCCTTAGATCCTCTCGGAAAGACTCAAGCTGACCCGGTGCGCTTAAGGGTTGGGAAACACCAGTCGTGCCTAGCAACGACAGCCCCTCAACAACCCCAAACGCTTCGTTAGACGTGCGTTTAGCAAGAGCACGACCCTCAGGTAAAACGAGCGTTACCTGAACGGTTTCCCCCGGCTCTAACCAGCGGCTCAGGTTTGCCATGAGCAACCGTTTAGCATAAGCGTAAATGGCGGGTTGTCCATCGGCTTGCCGCCCTAGCCCTTCACCACCCACCAGCGCGATCGACTCCGTTTGCTCCGCCTTGCCCCATTCAACCATTGCCCACAGCGGCGTATGACGAGTCAGATCCAGATTGTCGCCAGGATCGCTACGGGTCACTGCCAGCGCCGTACCAGGTTTTAGTCCGGCAACCTGCTCAATGGGAACTTCTATAGTCTCTGCGGGGTCAATTAAATCAACCGAGACAGTAGCGAGGCTCTGAGGTTGCCGTAGCCAGCGTAGGGCAGCGATCGCGGCGGCACAGGCAAAAACTGGCAGTGTGTAGCCAGCGCGGGGCGGAGAAGAGGTCATAAAAGTTGAGGATGATGAGGCTGCTGTGATATCCATCAATCGATTGCATGATCAGACGCACAGCACTCGGTGACGAGCGACAACAGGTTGTCTGATGAGAAACACAGGTTTGCGGTGACGGGGTACCACTCCTCTTGACTAGTCTTAGTCCACTGTATAAGTAGGTGAAGAGTCTGTCTGCTATTAATGCAGCGACTCAACCATTCCCTCTCTGTGGCAAACTTGGACACTGTGATGAATGCAACTATTGAGTCAGCGGCGGTTCATTCTACTAAATGCGTGAGCGATGTGCCTCTTGAGCGGCTGGATGCAGTACCAAAGATTAGCCAAAATACGATCGTGCTGCAACCGAATGGATCTTTAGACCACGCAACCAGTTCTGAGTTTCAGAAAGCGCTAGAAGGTTCGCTGGAGCAAGCTACGGACTCCGTGATTGTCGATTTATTGTGGGTGAAGGCGACTGATTCTTATGGCATTGCTGCGCTTGTAGCAGGTATGGAACGGGCTGCAACGCTTGGCAAATGTTTGTCCTTTCAGGCGATGGATACTGTGGTTCGTCGTGCTCTGGAGTCAGCATGGGAACGTCAGCGGGAAAGCAGTTTTGGTCCCTGGAACGATGTTTTTGGGAATGAATTAGAGTTGTTTTTGGACAGTTTGCAGTAAAGGATCTGCGGTTTATGTAGCCATCGCCATTCTGGTGAGGGCTGGGTGCAGCGATTAGCTTGATTGTCAAGCTAAATTGCTTGCCTTCGCTCAACTTGTGGCGGTTGAGTAGCGGTTGAGGGCGACTGCCAAGGCTTGGCATCTC
>JBBSHC010000548.1:0-3457 GCA_038253425.1 Leptolyngbyales cyanobacterium
ATCAACCACTCCATCAACCCTCAACCTGTGACGCTGTTGAAAAGCAGTGACGCACGCCTTCGTTTGAGAGCAAAAAATGCCATTGCGATTGACAGTATATCCATTCACTCACAACAGCCCTTGTAATTCAGCCACATCAGCACCAATCTGTCCAAGCCGGAGCAACCGTGTTCCTGGCTGAATCGTTTTCTTTAACGCTGCCCATATTTGGGAACCAACACAGCCATCGATCCTCAAACCGGACTGGTGCTGAAGCGCTTTGACTGCTGCTTCTGTAACATGACCGAAGTCACCATCAACTCTAACCCAATTGAAGCCGTGGGCAACCAACAGCATTTGAAGTTTCGCCACCGCAACGCCTGTATCCCACAGATAGAGGCGTTGACCACTCATTGCTGTCTCTACGATCGTTTGTTCAGCCCATGCATGAGATTCCACTGACCGAATGCTCCTTCTTCATGCTTTAACGGAGTGAGTGATTAACCTGGCAATCGCTGCCTGTACATTTTTACAGCGGTTTTCAGTTGAGTACAACACCACAGCTTTGAGTGAGCGGTTAGCGGTCAGCGATCAGCTTTTTGCTCATCGGACTGTGGCTGATACGTTTGAACATCGCTGTAAGCAATGTTTTAGCAGTGCCCACAAGTCAAGCAGTAAGGCTTCGCACAAGAGTCGAAAGCCGTGTTTCGTAACGCTATGCAGTGCCGCTGCCAGCCAATTCGGTCTACGTATTGTTGGTTGAGATAATTTCTCTCACACCTTATCAGGGTTTTGCGGCAGCAGCAGCAATGTTGGTAACAAAGGCTAGACTTGTAGGCGGTGTGTCAACAACAGGTTCGTTAGCAAGTTCGCTGCCAACAAAGCTCGCTGACACCAATGGAACAATGTTGAAGGTTTAGCACTATTTCACCAAAGGCGTGGTGATTTAAGAGAAGATTAAGCAAACTTAGGCTCGATCGCAGTAACAACTCCAAGGGAGGGGAGTTTCATGCAATGAAGAAATTAGCCAAAGGATTACGAGAGTTTCGAGCGACCTACTTTTCGACGCATCGGGAATTGTTTGAACAGTTATCCCATAAGCAAAAGCCCAGGGTGCTGTTTATTACCTGTTCAGATTCTCGTATTGATCCCACTTTAATTACCCAGGCTGCACCGGGCGAACTTTTTGTCATCCGCAACGCTGGCAATATCATTCCACCGTTTGGCGCAACCAATGGCGGCGAGGGGGCAACCGTTGAGTATGCGATTCACGCGCTTAATATTGAGCAGATTGTCGTGTGTGGTCATTCTCATTGTGGCGCTATGAAAGGGCTGCTGCAACTAGGAAAGCTGGAAGAGGAGATGCCGCTCGTTTACGACTGGCTGCGACACGCTGAGGCTACGCGTCGGTTGGTGAAAGAAAACTATAGCGAGTATGAAGGGGAAGAGCTGCTAGAGATTACGATCGCCGAAAATGTTTTGACTCAGATTGAAAATCTCCGGACCTATCCAGTCATTCATTCGAGGCTTTACCAGGGGCGACTGAAAATCTACGGTTGGGTTTACCACATCGAAACGGGCGAAGTGTTCGCTTACGATGCAGTAGATCATACGTATGTGCCCCTGCCTCAAATTTTTGGGGAAGAGCAAGAAGCATCAGGCATGGCAGGCAAGTTTCCATCACCTGTCGCTTGCGAACTACCGCACCGCTTTAGCAGCATCAGGAAGGACGCAAAGAAGGACGAAAAGATTGAGCCAACCAGCCAATCAAATGGTGCTCACGACCCTGGTGTGCAAAAAATGGCAGCGGAGTTTCGGCTTTCGCCGGAGCAAGCAGAACGCATCTACCGAGGCTCGAAACATTAAGCGTTTGTGATGCCTCCGGTGCTCAACACGGATACGATCGCCTTTGCAAAGGTACAGGCTCACGAGTTTGAAGAAAAGCTGGGTTCAAGAACTGGCTGTAGCGAACACGTTAACCTTGGGGAATGCTAGAAAGTGCTAGCAACTTTCTACGCTGAGTCTGAGCGAATGGGATTTAGACTCAGGATGTTCAGATTCATTCATCGCACAATCGAGGAAATTGATATGACTGTTTTTAACTGGCGTCGGACACTCACACCGCTGATGTTGTCCCTGCTGTTATTAGTGACAGGCTGTACTCAAAAAGCACCATCGTCGTTTGATCAGGCACAGCAAGACAGTACTCAAAAGCGTGCTCAACCTGCGGTTGCTAAAGATGCCACGCAGGGCAGCAGTTTTAATAAGTTCTTCCCTAAAGCTGCTGATGGGTACGATCGCGTCTTTACGCAAGAGAAAAAAGGCTTTGCCGAAGCCAAACTCAAAAAGGATGGCAAAGATGTAGCTATGCTGGCAATCTCAGATGCTGCCAGTGATGCTATAGGTGGCGTCAGCGCGACCAAAAAGTTTGAAAAAAGCATTAGCAAAATTGCAGGCTACCCAGCCGTCGATGTTGGTACGACTCAAACTGCTGTCCTAGTATCCAACCGCTATCAAGTGAAGGTGCTGTCTCGCAGTCCTGCCTTTGCCAAAGCCGATCGCCAAGCCTGGATTCAACGCTTTGACCTTGCGGGTCTCTCTCGGCTGAAGAAGTAAAAGAAGTAGATGACGATCCACCCTTAAAGCGCACTGTTTTGTGAGCAACCCCCTTTTTTAACGTATGAGCAAATCCATTTTTGAGTTAGTTGATGGGCTACCAACGGGTGGCGTGACCGTCATGGCATTGCGATCGCTGGACTTCGCGGTACCAGGACAATGGCAGAATTTGACGGGTTTCACTAATACCATCCGTGACGTGACGGGTGAAACAGATGAAGCGTTGATTCAGCAAATTGGCGAACGTGCTGTTTATCTTTACAACGATAAGTCTCAGGGCTATCAACGTGCAATGTGGCTTTACCAGACGGTAGATAGTGCCTCTGGTGCTTTGGGCGCGGCAGCAATGGCAAACAAAGTTGGGCAAGATATCTCCTTTCTGGGGTTCTTAGGCAACCTGACGCCCAAACCCGAAAAAGCGCAGAGTATTGACTTGACCGTGAAGCTAGTCGTCGAACTCGTTGCTTTCTGCCAGATTAATGGCATTCCGGGCGATAGCATTGGCGACTTTTTGGCAGCACTGGGTGACTACGGCGGCGAATCACTAATGCGAATGGCTGCGTTGGTCTGCTTTGATGGACTGATTCCGCTGGGTCCTGATTTCATTCTCAAAGGGCTTTCGACGATTCAAAGTATGTCGCCTAAAGATCTGGAACAAAATCAAACCTTTAAAGGCGTTAGCGATTTGATTCCTGGTGGCGATTCGGCTGGAAAGCTGGGCTTTATCAATCAGAGCTTCGACTCAGTTAAAGGCTGGATGAGTGACTTTGTTTCGTCTCGCGGCTTGACGCAGGACAATGTGCTTGACAACCTGACGAAGTTTGTCGAAGTGTCTAAGGACAAGCTCGATTACGTAGGCGCA
>JBBSHC010000549.1:0-3448 GCA_038253425.1 Leptolyngbyales cyanobacterium
GATCACCCAAAAAGCGAAAAAGAAGCCGTCTCGCAAAAAAACGGAGCCAACCTATACAGTCCAAGAATCTGATACATCCTACAAGGCGTGCGAACCAGGTGCATCCTACACGACTGGTAACGCTGAGGCTCCTCAAGAAACACCATCCTGGTCAGAGCTAAAGTATGGGCAAAAGGGAGAACCAGCCCCGTGATCTTCCTGGAATTGACCCTCGAAAACTTTGGTTCTTATAAAGGACGACACACCCTCAACCTGCAACCCGATCGTTCAGAGGAGGGCGATCGCCCCATTATTCTCATTGGGGGGCTAAACGGCGGTGGCAAAACGACCCTCATGGATGCCATTCGTCTTGCCTTTTATGGGCAGCGTGCCCAACTCGATCGCCGCAAAAAAGCGCAATCTTACAGTGACTTTCTCAGCCAATGTGTCTGTTCTAAAGCTGACGCTGACGCGATCGCCTCCGTTGAACTCACCATTCAGCACGTCCTCCGTCTGGGCAACATCGACAAACGTGCCGAAATCCGCGTCCAGCGCAGTTGGAGTCGCCATCCCAAAGGTGGGAAAGATCACCTCCAGGTCTTTCTCGATGGCTGGCAAGACGACATCCTCACCAAAACCTGGGATGAGCGTGTGGAAGATTGGCTGCCCTTGGGACTGTCTCACCTCTTTCTCTTTGATGGTGAGCAGATTAAAGCATTGGCAGAACAAGACACCCCGCCGCCCAGCGTGGTCGAAGCCATTCGCTCCGTTTTGGGGCTAGAACTGAGCGATCGCCTCGCCGTTGACCTGGAAATTTTGGTCAACCGTAAACGTAAAGCACTGGCAGATACCCGCGATCGCCAAGTGCTAGACGCGATCGAACAACGCCTCAACCAGCAGCGAACCGATTTACAAGCCGAACAAGAGCGGCTGTTAACCCTCACAGCAAACCTTCAGGTCGCAGAAACCAACCTGCAAGACGCACAAGCCAAATTTGATGCCGAAGGTGGCAACTTGGCGGAAGCTGCTCCCCAACTTCACCAGGAGCGGCAACGTCTCCGTAGCGAAGCCGACCACCATCGCCAGAACCTGCGCCATCTTGCCGCTGATTTACTTCCCCTAGCGCTCGTTCAACCGCTGCTGCAACAAGCTCACCAACAAGGGCAAACCGAACTCCACCGTCAGCAGGCGCAAGCCGCCCAAGACCTGATAGCAGCACACGATCGACGCTTGCTGGCGCTCATCCAACCGCTCAAGCTCAAACCGACCCAGGTCAAAACCATTCAAACGTTTCTAGACCAAGAAAAGCAGGCATTAGCGGCGGCGATGACCGGGGAATCCTGGCTCAACGCCGACCTTGAAGCCATGCAGCAGCTTACTCAAACGCTTCAACCCCAACTGCCCAACCACCTTCACTTAGCCCAGACCCAACTTAAAACCCTCCGTGCTCTGGAGCTTGAAATGAACGCGATCGCAGCCCAGCTAGACTCAACCCCCTCGCCTGAAGACTACGATCGCCTCCGTTCTCACCTGGAGTCGGCGCACCAGCACCAGGAAGAACGCTCGTTTAGCTGTGAACTGAGCCGTCGTCGCTGTGCTGAACTGAGCCAGAGCATTGAAGACACTAAAACCGAACTGCATCGTTACAGTGAACAACACATCGATCGACACAACACCGATTATTTCCTCACGGCTGCCAACCAGGTGCAAGCAACCCTCACAGCCTTCCGCGAAACGCTCACCCTCCGCAAGCTGGATGAGCTAGAGTCGAGCGTCACTCGCTACTTTCGTCTCTTGCTGCACAAAACCAGCCTGCTGCATCGGGTCGTAGTCAACACTGCCGACTTCAGCCTCACCCTGTATGACAGCGAAGGTGAACCCGTCTCCAAACATCGCCTTTCTGCCGGAGAAAAACAGCTTTTGGCGATCGCCTTCCTCTGGGGACTGGCAAGCATCAGCAGCCGTCAACTGCCGATCGCCATTGATACTCCCCTCAGCCGCCTCGACTCTTCTCACCGCCGCAACCTGATTGACCAATACTTCCCCCATGCCAGTCATCAGATGCTTTTGCTCTCTACAGATACCGAAATTGGACGTGAAGAGGTGGAGGAGTTGAGACGTAAAGGAGCGATCGCCCGCGAATATTTACTCCAATACAACGCAACCAAACAACACACTAAAATCACCCCTGGCTACTTCCCCTTCAAACCCTAACCCCTTCACCCCCTCTCTACCTCTTCACCCCTCCACCCCTTCACCCCTCCACCCCTCTCTCCCTCTCCCCTCCCTATGGAACCTCCCGTCGATCGCATCAAACTCTCCCAAACCGCCAAAGATCAGCTGATCAAACTAAAGCGTGTAACCAAAATTGAGCAGTGGAATATCCTTTGTCGCTGGGCTTTATGTCGTTCTTTAGCAGAACCCACGCCTCCTTCCCCAGTGCCCATTCCAGCCGATAGCAACGTCGAAATGACCTGGCAAATCTTCGGCGGCGAAATTGCCGATCTACTCCTTATCGCCCTCAAACAGCGCTGCTACAATGACGGCTTACCCACAGATAAGGAAACGCTTGCGGCTCAGTTCCGCTTACATCTTCACCGAGGCATTGGCTATCTAGCAGGCGATCCAAGCATTAAGACGATCGATCATTTGATTGAGAAAGCTGTTGCCTTAACGCCTCCGGTGTGAGGATTGGCAGCACATCACCTGGAAAACCCTGCGGATTACGAGTCACAATAGCTTCCAGTTGATTTGCGATCGCTGTTTCATACTGCACCGCATCTTCAAAATCCTTGAAATTTGAGGTCAGAGCACTGGAGATCACACGCTGATCCACCGTTGCAATTCGACAAAATGGAGCAATAATTCGCAAGAACTCAAGGGTTTCATCATGCCCCTTCGCTTTACGAACGATGTAGTAAATATCACTCACTGTAGAAGCAGAAATAAAGGCTTCCATTTCCCCTCGATAAGCAAACGTTAACACCCTCATGCTGGCGGTGTAGAAAGGCTCACGTTCAAGAGCAACATCAACAATAATGTTGGTATCCAGCAAAATTCTCAAAGATTATGTTTCTCCTTCAGGTACTCCCATTTAGCCTGGTCTGGATCAAAATTTGGTGGCACTGGAGGTGATTGTTCTAGCCACTGCTTCAAACTAGGGATCTCGCAGGTGACTTGTTTAGCAGATGCTGCGGTTGAATCAGAACTTGTTGCCATCGGTTTGATTGAAGACGGTTGCAATACAATGACCTCTACATCCCCTGGAGCCAACTCGATCGACTCAGTGATAATCAAATGCCCAGTTTCATCAATTTTGCCCTTCACCTTATATGCCTGCATCGCCTTCTCCAAATGCCA
Source organism: Leptolyngbyales cyanobacterium (assembly GCA_038253425.1). Lineage (GTDB taxonomy): Bacteria > Cyanobacteriota > Cyanobacteriia > Leptolyngbyales > Leptolyngbyaceae > Stenomitos. The sequence continues at coordinate 3,340 of JBBSHC010000549.1, forward strand.
TCTGGCAACTACTGTAACGCGGCTTCGATTAGCCCATACTTTCCATCCGATCGCTTCTGGAAATACCTGGGATTAATCGAGTCTTTGCGATTTAACCCCTCACAGCGAC
>JBBSHC010000550.1:0-3438 GCA_038253425.1 Leptolyngbyales cyanobacterium
GACATAGCGCTGTCGGTGAGAAAGGGTTCTACTTTAGTGTACGACGTGGAGAGGGGGATGAAGAGGCAGGGAGGAAGGGGGGGAAGCAAGAGGGAGGAGGAGAGGCGGAGGAAGGGGGGAAGCAGGGGAAGCAAGAGGGGGAAGCAGGGGAGGTAGCGGAAAGCAGGAAAGGTGACGGGAAGTAGAGGCGGCAGGAAGATGGATGAACATTGCGTGGGTGAAACCGTTACTCTAGAGTGGAATTTGTGGTCGTTTGACCCCTTGATGCATCGAGAACCACTTATCTAAAAGCTGAAATCCTTGTGCTTGACCTGAAGCTGATTCGAGAAAATCCAGACCTTGTGCGAGACAAGTTAGCCACTCGCAATGGTAGCTATGACATTCAGCCCCTTTTGCAGTTGGATGAACAACGTCGATCGCTAGAGCAGGAGCGATCGCAGCTTCAGGCGCGAAGTAACGAGATTGGTAAGCTGGTCGGGCAAAAGATGAAGTCTGGCAGTAAACCGGATGACGCTGAAATTCAAACGCTCAAGGATGAGGGCAACCAAGTTAAAGCCAAACTGGGCGCTTTGGAACCGCAGGAAAAAGAGCTGAAGGCGCAGATCGAAGCGTTATTATTGACACTGCCAAATTTACCTGGCGATACTACTCCGATCGGCAAAGACGAAACCGAGAACGTGGAAGTGCGGCGCTGGGGCGACGAATTTAAGCCGCAAAACACTGGCATTCTGCCTCACTGGGAAATCGCGGAAAAGCTGGGCATTCTCAACACAGAACGGGCGACCAAAATTGCTCAAGCTCGGTTTGTGGCGTTGCTGGGTGCGGGTGCGGCGTTAGAGCGGGCGTTGATTAGCTTTATGCTCGATCGACAAATTGCCGCAGGCTACCTCGAAGTGCTGCCGCCGCTTTTGGTCAATACGCAATCGCTGACTGCTACAGGACAGTTGCCCAAGTTTGCCGAAGAAAGTTTCCAATGCAAGGATGATGACCTCTGGCTGATTCCCACTGCCGAAGTGCCCGTCACCAATCTCTATCGGGATGAGATTCTGACAGCGGATGAGTTGCCCATTCATCACTGTGCCTACACACCCTGCTTTCGTCGAGAGGCTGGCAGCTACGGACGCGATACGCGGGGCTTGATTCGATTGCACCAATTCAACAAAGTCGAACTTGTCAAAATTGTCCGTCCCGAAACCTCCGAGCAAGAGCATCAAACCCTGGTGCAAAACGCGGAGGCAATTCTGCAAGCGCTGAAGTTACCCTACCGAGTGATTGAACTCTGCACAGGTGACATCGGCTTTGGTGCTGCCAAATGCTATGACCTGGAAGTATGGCTTCCTTCTGCCGGAACCTATCGGGAGATCTCAAGCTGCTCCAACTTTGGTGCTTTCCAGGCACGGCGCGGCAACATTCGCTTTAAGGAAGCAGGCAAGAAGGGCACAGAATTTGTCCACACCCTCAACGGCTCTGGTTTAGCAGTCGGTCGCACAATGGCAGCCGTGCTTGAGAACTACCAGCAACCCGATGGCACGGTCAGCATCCCAGAGGTCTTGCAGCCGTTTTTAGGGCGATCGATGTTGTAGAGAGGAGCAAGTTGAAGGTAAAAGGCTGAAAAACGAAGAGTTGGTACTTACAGCTAGCAACCCAAAACTTCCTTCGGCTTGGCTTTGACGTTGAGCTTAGCCGAAGCGATCGGAGGCGAAAGCAAAACTCAAAACTTCATGCCTCATCCCTCCCCCTTTCCGATCGCCCCAGCCTGTGCGTTGCGTTCCATCATCTGGGTATAGACTGCGTTGGAAATAACAGGCAAAATTTCTGAGTTTTGGCTGTAGGTGGGGTCGGCTCCAAAGACAGCGAGAATGTACGCGACTTTGCCATCTTTAGATTCGATGAAAGCAACTTCGTGACGGGCTTTGGTGGTCATGCCCACTTTAGAAGCGAAGCGTACATCCGCAGGTAATGATTCACCCAGAAACCCAGCGATCGAGTTATCTGGTTGTTTTTTCCAGGTGTCTGGATTCAGGTCTCGCGTCAGCAGGGCAATCATTTCCTGGCTACGGCTAGCTGAAACTGCTTTGCCAGCGTAAATTTCGTGCATCAGCCTGGCAGTTTGGTCACTGGTAATCAAGCTGCGAATGGGTTGTTGTTGTTCGTCGCGCATTTGCAGTTCGCGCCCATCGGGAGCATCCAACTTGAGTGAATAAATAGGATAGTTTTTCTGACTAATGCTCAGACCGTCATAGCCTGCCGCACGAAAAAATTGATTAAGCCGCAAGCGGCGCTTAAGCCACATGCCGTATTCCTCACCGCTAATTTGTCCACCGGATGTGGTTTGCGTGATGTGATCGAAGATTCGACTAGCGGCATCGTTATCGGAATGCACAATCATTGCATTCAAATCGGCGTTCAGAGCGGGATCGGGCTGTAGAATACCGTTTTCTAACTGTGCCTCACAGACAACCAACCAGAACAACTTGACGACACTGGCAGGGTAGCGGGGTATTTCTTTTTGATAGCCTGCGATCGTATTAGCTTTGAGGTCAATCAACGTGATAGACAGTGGTTCCGTTGACAGGGATTGACTGGCAGCAAGGGCAACCGCTCCATCAACGATCGTCTGTAGCGCGGCATCCGGCGCTAGTGGCTGCGGCGACTGCACGTTGTAAACCAGATCCTCGATCGTTTGAGATGGATGGATGGGTGCAGTTGGCTGAATTTGCTGATTGGACTGTGCGGTACGTTGAGGTGGCACAACAGGCTTATACACCCGGTGAGTCACAACAAGAGTCGCCACGACCAGACCCACACTCACCAAAATCACCTGATCGAACAAGCGCAGCCGCCACGATCGCTGAGTACGCCGCTGAACCAGGTTGCTAACTAGAGAGACAGGCTGACGCGAACGCTGACGCAGCGTCACGGGCTGAGATGGTCGTCTTTTGCCATTCTGAGCCAGCGTAAGTCGGTTGGGCGGACTGTATGCCTGCTTTGAATTAGAGACCAATACTGGTCGCTTCGATCGCCGGGGTGACGCTGATGCTTGAGCAGATGCTTGCCGACGTTGCAGTCGCGCGATTTGGGCGCGGAGTTGCGCTTGTTCGGCAATGAGTCGGGCAATGGTGCGATCAGCACGGGCAAGTTTCACCTTTAACGCGATCGCTTGGGCGTTTGTTGACTCGGATCGAGGGTTCAGGGACGGTTGCACAAATGCAGCTTGTCTAAAGGTGGATGAGGGTGCTGGTACTGGTATACAGCAAGTTCCAGGTTCTGATCTATTTTTTCTTTCTACTTTTTTATTTTCTAGCGTGTATCGTCAAACTTCATCGCTGGAGCGATCGCCCTCCTGACTACACCTGAGGATCAAAAGGGAAGCAGGGGCATTGCTCCAGCTAGTTTTCGACCTGCTCTCGTTTCGGCTGAGTTCAACGTCGCAGCCAA
>JBBSHC010000551.1:0-3421 GCA_038253425.1 Leptolyngbyales cyanobacterium
CGATCGACGTCAGTGCGGTCGAAGTATCCGCTCAGGTTGTTGATGATTAGTGCTCTACAGGTAAATCGTTGACACTTGTATGCTCTGCGTAGCAAACTTCATAGCAAAAAACGGACAAGATGTATGATAAGCATCCTGTCCGCTTTTAATTTGTGACCTAAAAGCACTTTTGGATCTTGCCTTCGCAACGATGCGAAGCCTTCAATCCTGCATCAACTTAGCTGTGGGAAATTGATAGCGTGTAGGGATGTTGACCATTGGCACGATCGCCCACAAAGACTGAGTAGGTACCTTTGCTCCAGCGTCCAGGAATAGTAATTTTGCCGTTTGAGTAGCTATCGGCTGGAACGCAAAAGACTTGCCCAGAGGCACTCCGAATCAGCAGTGATGGCTCACCAGACGACTGCAACGTGAACTGCAAGTTCGCATCTTCAGCTACTTGAATAACATGGTTGGGTGCGGCTGCAATAAAACCAGCGCAACCTGCATCCTTCTTCGCGCCACCCGATGTGCCATTGAGCTGAATTACTGGCGATGTAGAGGTAATGGCAACAGTCTGACTCAATGCTTCTGATGCGGTGCCAAGTGCGATCGCCAAAACGATGGGAACTGCAAACAACTGTCTAAACATTTTCATTTAACTCGCCTCCGCCAACACCTGAAACACATTGATATATTCAGTATTACAAGCTACCTAAGAAACTTCTAAACGGATGTACCTGTTTCCGGAGTGGCACTAATTCAGGTACAGATATAGGGTTTGTGAATGACAGATAAGGGGGCAAGCTATTTCTGCTAAACTCTACAGTCTCAACGTTTAGACCTTCTTACGCATCAGGATGTCGATACCGCTCAATCAAAATGGGTAAATGGTCGTAACCATCGACTCCAATCATGGCAATAAGCCTGGGTCGAAGCTCCGCTAAACTGGATAGAAAGGTATCACCTAGTTGTCCCTGAAGAATGGTTAACAGTCCGGCAGGTTGCCGCCAGTTGCGGGAGTTAATGCTTTCAAGAAAGTACATGCCCAGGCAACTGGTATAGATGGCTTCGGTGACAGCTTGCAGACGGTAATAGGCTTCTGCCAGATAGGATAAGTTTAAGCCCTGAAGATATAAATCGCCCGCCAGTTGAGCGGCTTTGAGTCCATCAGCAAGGTACGCGATCGCCGTCTGGGGTTGCTCCAACACAACGTGAGCAATGCCCAAACTGTTAAGGGCAAAGGCTTGGCTCTGGCGATCGCCCAATTGATCAACCAGCTTTAAGCCCTGCTGCAAATAGTTGACGGCAGCTTCATACACCTCCGGTTCTGCTTGCTCCAACTGTTGGGCTTGAAAGACTTCACTGTAGCCCAGATTTACCAGCGCATTTGCTTCGCCCAAGCGATCGCCCGTTTGACGGCTGAGAATGAGTGCCCGTTGACTGTGGTTAATCGCATCGGCGTAGTTTTTTTGTACCGCGCAGGTTCGGCTCAGGTGATTTAAATTGGCGATTTCACAGGGGCGATCGTTGGCTTCTGCCGCAATTTCTCTGGCAATATCATGAAATTCCTTAGCACGGTCTAGCAACCCTCGCGCTCGTTCCGAAGCTCCAATCAAGGTCAGGATGCGTGCTTTTTCTTGAGTACCATCCGCGCGTTTAAGTGGTTCATTGAGATAATCCACCACGCTACGCAATTGGCTGCCAGGAAACGACGCAAAGACCCCGCCATACAGGGGAAAATAGGGACGTTGGGCAAAGACGCGCAAAATTTGGAGTGTGACCTGAAAGGAACCCTCAGAAAACTGGCTTCTGTGCAACGAGTTGAGCGCTATTGCCTGAGCAAACCCTTGCGCCAATTGCGACCAAATGATGGAAAAAGCCAGAAACGTAGAGATCGATAGTTTCGCGCCTACTTTGGCATCGTAAACCAGGCGATCGAACCAGGCGACTAGTCCCTGCTGCACGTACTGCAAAATGAGAACCAACTCAACCCACGCACTCAAATCCACCGCAGGTAAACGGGCAATAAACTCACTCACAGACTCATTCAGCGAGAGTGCTCGAAACAGTTGGACGGGTAAGGGGCTGGTGAGTTGCTTTGTCCAGACAGTCCACGGGTCGCCCTGTCCGGGCGTACCAGCAAAACCAAGCGTCTGCCCCTGGTTGTAGATCCAACTCACGAGGTGGTCTTGCAGACGCTCCCAGGAGGCTAAGCCACGCTCAATCCCCTCAGCTAACTGCTGCAACGCTTGCCCATCAGGCTCATTACCAGAATTGCTCTGCTGCTGTAATGCTTTCGCAAGCAGTTTTAATTGGCTGCTATCAAGGCATTGGGGATGATTGGGGTCGATCGCTCGTAAAAACGCAGTGAGGCGTTGCGCTGGTTCGGCAGTGGTAATTTTTTGGATGACAAGCGCGATCGCTTCTGTCGCTTGATTCGACTGCTGCCAACGTGCCCACTCCCCTTGAATGGTTTGGATAGCACGGCGGCGGCGGGTTGCCTTGGCTTGCTTCAACTCATCAGGTTCGCGCTCAATCTGTGCCTGCACACGCTCTACTTGCTCTTGCAGACAACGCTCGAATAGCTCACCTGTGCCCGAACTAACGCCTTCAAGCAGGAGTTGATACACTTGCTCTTTTGAACGGATATTGCCCTTCAGGGTCATCTGCACAATCTGGTCGATGAGTTGCAGGTAGCGATCGTAAAGAGGAGTATCTGAAGTATCTGACATAGAGCCAAACTAGCAAGGTAGAGGAATGTTGTGTGCGGTTGTAGCACGATCGAGATCGAACATAGCACTAACAACCGCACATTTATCTTATCGAGATCTACACTTTTGATCAGAACAGATCAGCATCGGCTAATGTCGCGGGTGAGAACGTCACGCCAGCGATCGCAGATCGCTCAACCCTTCTCACAGGGCAGCTTTAGCAGTGAGGATGCATTCTTTAATTCCTGAATCATCACATTTGTTTTTGATACTAGACCTTCCTTTTCTAGGGGTGATCGTACCTTTGTCATTGGATAAAAAAGTGGTTCAACGTTCAAGAATTAGGCTAAATTTAATCATTGAAGAAAACCCTTGCTGGTTGGGTGTGAAGGAGCAACAACATGAACCATCTCAAGCGTGTCGTTTCCAACAAGCAATTAGCGCAGCGTTGGCGTAGTAGTCTAGCGGTGCTGGGTAGCGCAGCCTTTGCGGCTGGTCTAACGCTCGCGACAACCACTTCAGCGCAGGCACAGGCTGCCTATGGTAGTTATGTTGGTGCTGGGGTAGCGGTTGGTTTAACGCATGGCAGCGAAGGCGGCGAACCCAGCCGCACATCTGCGGTTGTTGCGGCTCGTTATAAATTTCTTAAGCTGCCCGTTTCGATTCGGGCGCAAGCATTGATTGGCAGACGCACTACGATCGTGCCCACCATTTCTTACGATCTTCCC
>JBBSHC010000552.1:0-3409 GCA_038253425.1 Leptolyngbyales cyanobacterium
AAATATAGAACTGAATGGACTTAACGTGATCAGCCATCAGCGGTCAGCTTTAAGTCCATTTTTTGGCTATCCAGTTAGCTGAGGGTCACTGGCAAATCAGTAGTCAATAACGCCTATTGAGCGACTATTGGTCGTGCCATCAACGCTAAATGGCTTCCTGGTTGTGGGCCCTCTTGCTTGTTGCTACTGTTGCGATCGCGGTTGCAGCCCATCTTGACCAATTTGAATCGTGACATCGGAGCCAAGGTCGCCCGTACTTTCGATGCGAACTTCACCAAAACCGAGCGATCGGCGCACCGCTTCAGCACTTTCCCAATCGCCTTGCTGGGCAACAATCCGTGTCGTGCGTAACGGCTCACGGTATGGGTTTGCTACGCTGACGTTACCATAGCCTGCCTGCTTCAGTTTAGTGATCACTGTTTGGGTGGTACTGAACTTGCGAGTGCTGTCTTGAATAACAATGCGCGCTGCACTGGTAAGTGGTTCTGTCGTTGTTGTACCAAATTCAAAATGCTTCGCCATCATGGCTTGAATGCGTTGCGTATCGGGTAGCCAGTAGCTGGCGTCGTATTCACCAGGTTGGCTAAAACTACCGGGTACCATCAGCATTTGCACTTGAGCGCGGTTGAGGCGAGCGGCAAAACCAACAAGAGCCACCAGTTCTTCTACACTCAGGTTGGTATCAATATAGGATTGAATGACCGACAGAATCTTTGGTAGACGGGCGATCGTTGCGGGATTGAGTGCTTGCTCCATCAACGCTCGCATGACAATTTGCTGTCGCTGAATGCGCCCGATATCGCCGTATTCATCGTAGCGAAAGCGCAGTAGCTGGAGCGCCTGGTCGCCATTGAGATGCTGCTGACCCGCCTTGAGATTGACATACAAATGTTGGCTATCGTCCCGATACTTCATGTCTTTTGGCACAAAGACGGTGACACCGCCCAACGCATCAACCAGCGCCTGCACGCCCTGCACGTTGACGGTCACATAGCGATCGACGCCCACGCCGCCCAAAAGTTCGCTGGTCGCCTTCGCACTCAACGCCGGACCACCATCCACATTCGCTTCGTTAATTTTGCGAACGCCATAGCCTGGAATGAGGGTGCGAGTATCTCTGGGCACCGACAGCACCGACAGCTTTTTCGCCGCTGGATTAAACCGAAACATCAGCATCGTGTCAGTCAAGCCATCAAACGAGTTAACTAACGCCTGATAGCGCAGGTTTTTTAACTCAGCAGGGGGATTCTGAATATCTGTGGTTAGCACCTTTGTGCCCAACACCAGAATATTGACTGGACGCGTCAGTTCCGGCAACTGCAAACTGTCGTTCTTTGCCATGCGATCGCCCTTAGAAAAGACAGATGCCTCTGCCGGGCTTAACTCACGCTGCATTAATGGCGTACTGACCAATGACATCGCTAACAGTGCACCTGCCGTTGCGGAGAGCAGTGCAACTCCTCCTAAACCAAGTACGAGCCAAAGCCAGCGACTTCCCCTCGGTTTTGCACCTTTTCTTAACGCTGTTTTTGGTTTCCTCGTCGGATGTGACGGACGCTGATTTGGACCTTTCACTTGCTTCCCTTACCCCACACAACAGTTGCAGCCACTAAACATGGACCCATTTTCAGCAGTAAAATGAGGAGCTAAAAAATCTACCTGAGGCTCACCCCTAGCTCCTCAAGCAGTACGTGTCTGGTAGTGTCGCTGGACTGTGTTGATTGCCTAGCCTCTACCAAGTTTCACGCATCCCCCAGCAGCAGCATGTTAACAATAATTTCCTGGATCTGCCGCAAAATTTTAGAGGACAGCATGTAACGCTTTGAGAAAAAGCAGGCGTCTGCTACCCAATTGACAAGAAGGACGACTAGAAAGGTGTATGAGCGAAAATGCCTCAACACGGTAAAACAACCGCCTAATCAGGTTAAACGGCTGTTCCACACAAGCTTTAGCCAACGTTTTTATAGCCATAGCCATTCTAGTTAGGACGGGGTGCAGGGGTGGAACCCCTGGCTGGGGGCATTGCCCCCACATCCCCTTTGATCCCAATGTCCTAAGCTCTGTGGCGGCAGCTATACTTCAACGCTTTCTATAGCGCCATAGCACGATTGAGCAGCAAGGCTGGCTTGAAAAAGAGCCTGTCTAGAAAAGTCACTCCGTACACGAGTGTTTACGCTCAGACTACAGGCACGGGCGAATTGTTCAGACTAACTTTCTGAGCCGTTTCAACAGAGACCGATCAGATCACTTAAAGAACACCGTTCAAGGCGCTTAGACCTTTACAGGTATCTCGATCGCGACGGGTTGTGGCATTGTCTGAAGGCGGATGGCTTCAGGGGAACGCGATCGCTGGGTTTGAATCAACGAAACTTGAGTGGTCAGCAGAAAACTGGTAAAGCTGGCAATCAAAATCACAGGCACCATCGCTGTATCGGACAGTACGCTCAAAATGACCGTTGTGCTGATGGGCGTTTTGGTAATGGCGACGTTGACGGCTGCCATCATGCACACCATAGCGATCGTGGGATGTATGTCAGGGATGCTCAGCGCGATCGCATAGCCAAACGTCGCACCGAGGTAAAACAAAGGAAAAATGAAACCGCCACGAAAACCAGAATGCAGAGTAAAGCTAATCGCCAGCATCTTGGCAAAGCCGACGATCAATAACATCGTTAATCCCAGCGTGGCACCTGTTTCGACCACAGTTTGAATTTCCTTCTCACCAAAAAACAGCGTTTGAGGCACAACGAGCGCCGTCAGCCCGATCGCCAAGCCGCCGAGCGTTGCCAGCAAAATGGTGTGATGTTCTAGATGCCTCGTCACGCTGCCAATAAGACGAAACATCAGCACAAACGTGACCGCCACGAGCGCCCCAGCACAGCCTAATAGTAAGCCATGTAACAGACTCAGCAGGGTTAGCTCAGGCATGGCAGCAAAATGATACATCCCACCGATCGTCAACCCCGTGTTAAACCGAAACACAAAAAAGCTGAGAATCGCCGCTAGCACCGCCGGAATTAATGCTTCGTAGTACTCCAGCCCACGACGATGGGGTAATTCCAGCGCAAACAGCGCTCCACCAAGGGGCGCACCAAAAAAGGCACCCAGCGCCGCACTCATCCCGCAAAATGTTAAAACGCGAGTATTGACCAGGGTGAGACGCAGCTTGCTGCCCAGCCAACCGCCGAAGCTGCCCAAAATCTGCACCAGTGGGGCTTCGGGTCCAGCGCTACCGCCAGCCGTGATTGAGAACAGCGACGCCACAATCATAGCGGGCGTTTGCTTTACTTCAATCCGACCTGGATCATGTACCTTATCAACTACCATCGACACTTCACCGGGTAAGCCCATAAAGTGCAAGGTTAGCCCGACGCAAAACCCGCCGATCGTCGTGGCAATCCACACATAA
>JBBSHC010000553.1:0-3400 GCA_038253425.1 Leptolyngbyales cyanobacterium
CCCATCATTTCTGGGGGCTACAAAATCCATCTCTGATTAATCAGGTAAGCGCCTATCAGCCCGATGCTGTGCTGCTGCTGAACTACAATTACGCCAGTCTTTACTCATTTCTCTGGCGCTGGAATCATCACGCTTCACCCCTTTTGTTTCGAGGCGATTCCCATCGGCTGGTGCTGCCAACGGGACTGAAGGCATGGCTCAAGCGACAGTTCATCACCTTGATCTATCAGCGCTTTGCTGCCTGCCTTTATGTGGGTAAGGCAAATTATGATTACTTTCACTACCACGGCGTTCCGGCTGAGCGGTTGTTTTTTTCGCCCCACGCCATTGATAACGATCGCTTCTTCGCTCAAACTGAAACGGCAACGCAAGCGGCGTTTGTGTGGAAGCAAACATTGGGCATCCCGCAGAATCATCGCGTTATCTTGTTTGTCGGCAAATTTGAGTCAAAGAAACGTCCGTTCGATTTACTCCACGCCTTTTTGCAGGCAAACTTGCCCCAAACCGCTCTGCTGTTTGTCGGTGCCGGATCGTTAGAATCAGACCTAAAAGCTCAGGCAACTGGACAGACAACGATCTACTTCGCGCCCTTTCAAAATCAAACTCAGATGCCACGCACGTATGCTGTAGCGGATGTGGTCGTTTTACCAAGCTACGGCTCTGAGGAGACATGGGGTTTAGCGATGAATGAAGCGATGTGTCTTTCGCGTCCTGTGATTGTGAGCGATCAGGTAGGTTGTGCTCAAGATTTAGTGCAGCCTGGTCAGAATGGGCTGATCTTTCCGGCAGGCGATGTGTCGGCATTGGCAAGCAGTCTTCAGGAAGCCCTCTCTAACCTACAGCGCTTGCAAGCCTGGGGAGATGCCAGCAAACGGCAGATATCCAGCTATAGTTATGCTCAAGCAACCCAGGGTTTGCAGCAGGCGTTGCACTACTTAGACAGTCTGTAGCGCGATCGTGGTGCAGACGTGATGCTTGTCGAAGCGCCGCCTCAAGTTCCCATACATCGCTTACCGCTAACATGGTAGCCCGTTCAGAGCCGTTACAGTTTCACCTTTGGATACCCAATCTCTTCAACTACAAAGGAGGGATTCAAGTCTACTCAGCGCATTTTTTGGAGGCGCTTCAGAGTCTTTATCCCGCTAGTCAACTGGAGGTGTTTCTCAAACATGATGTTGAGCATCCACTCCAGGCACTAACGCGACCCAGTACTCGGTTTCATTATGCGGGTCGCTCTCCGCTTGCTCTGCGTACAGCCGTCTTCGCCGCGCAGTTAATGGGGTGGGGTCTCTGGCAGCGACCGGATTTAGTCCTTGCCACGCATCTTAATTTCACCGTAGCAGCGCATTACCTCAAGCGGTTAACGGGCATTCCCTACTGGGCAGTCGCGCATGGGGTCGAAGCCTGGAACATCACGCAGCCACGGTTACGGGCAGCATTACACCATGCGGATCTCATTCTGGCGGTGAGTAGCTTTACGCGCGATCGCCTCTTGCAAGAACAAAATTTAGACCCTGCTAAAGTGGTGCTGTTGCCAAACACCTTCAACCCCGATCGCTTTCACATTGGGGCTAAACCAACGGCTTTACTTCAGCAGTATCATCTACTGCCAGAGCAGCCTGTGATGTTGACGGTTGCCCGACTCGCTGAGGCAGAGCGCTACAAAGGTTACGACCAAATTTTGGCAGCACTACCCCTGATTCGCCAAACGATTCCCGATCTTCATTACATCATTGTGGGTGACGGGAGCGATCGTCCTCGCATTGAGCAGTTGATTACTCAATTACAGCTACAGGACTGCGTGACCTTAGCGGGCTTTGTGCCCGATCGTGATTTGTGTGACTACTACAACCTGTGCGATGTGTTTGCCATGCCCAGTAAACGAGAAGGCTTTGGCATTGTGTATTTAGAAGCAATGGCGTGTGGTAAACCTGTGATTGGCGGCAATCAGGATGGCGCGTTAGATGCCTTGCGTCAGGGCGAATTGGGTGCGTTAGTGAATCCAAATGATGTGTCAGAGCTTGCTCAAATCGTCATACAAATTTTGCAGAAGCGGTATCCCAACCCGTTGCTTTATGAGCCAAAGCAATTACGCCAAAAAGTCATCGAAGCGTTTGGTCTGGCATCATTTAAAGCCACATTGGGTAAACACCTGGATGATTATTTTAGGAGTTGCTCTGTTTCGGTCGGTGCTAATGTTAAAAAAACAAGTTAAAACATAAAGTCAAGTTCAAGAGAAATAATTCTAAAGCGATTGCTGGTTCTACTTCACCAAAAATCAAACCATCATTCAGTCACATTGTTGAAGCAAACAAGTTTTGATGCAGCGTTTAACTGAAATTTTAAATAACTGAACGTTTTAATCTATGTGTGGCATTGCAGGAATACTTGGTGCAACGTATTCAGTAGACCGGATGGAGCAGCTAAGTCATCGGATGCAGACCGCACTTCAGCATCGGGGACCGGACGATCGCGGCATTTACCATTCCCCCGATGGTCAGACGGCTCTGGTGCACACACGCTTATCGATTTTGGATTTAAGTGCGGCGGGGCATCAACCCATGTCTACACCAGATAAACGCTATTGGATCAGCTTCAACGGTGAAATCTATAACTTTCGGGAACTGCGATCGCAATTGGAAGCGATCGGCAAACAGTTTCACTCGCAAACCGATACAGAAGTGATCTTGCAGCTTTATCAGCACATGGGGGCGGCGTGTGTGGAGCAGTTGCGCGGGATGTTTGCGTTTGCGATTTGGGATGATCTGGAAAAAACGTGTTTTTTAGCCCGTGATCCCCTGGGCATTAAACCGCTGTATTACTGGCAGTCGGGATCGATGCTGGTGTTTGCCTCGGAGCTACGAACGTTGCTGGCATCTGGGTTGCCGTCTCGACAACTAAGCACAGTCGGGCTGCATGGTTATTTAACGACGGGATCAGTACCAGAACCGCACACGCTGATTGAGGGAATTCATTGCCTGGAAGCAGGGCACTGGATGCAGTGGCAGCAGGGATCGATCCAACAATCGCAATACTGGCACCTTCAGTTTGGAGCAGACACGATCGCGCAGCCAGAGGCAATCAACCACGTCCGGTTGGCGCTGCTTGATTCGGTACAGCACCATTTAGTTAGCGATGTGCCTGTGGGCGTGTTTTTAAGTGGGGGCATTGATTCAACGGCGATCGTGGCGTTAGCGCGGCAGCTTGGAGGGGGAGCGTTACGCACCTTTGCGATCGCGTTTGAAGACGCGGCATGGAATGAAGGTGCGATCGCTCAACGGGTTGCCCAACACTTTGCGACCGATCATACCGAGTGCGTGATGACGGCAGCGCTGGGACGATCGCTCCTACCAAAGTTCCTGAACGCGATCGATCAGCCCAGTATTGATGGCTTCAATAC
>JBBSHC010000554.1:0-3397 GCA_038253425.1 Leptolyngbyales cyanobacterium
ATCTTTTGAATGTCAGGTGGGTAATAGATCTAAAGCCAGTAAAGCTCAGCTTTGTCTCATCAGACTTGAAAGTTACAATCACAACTCAACACTATCGTACAGCATTACTATCGCCGGACAGCTACAGTATATCAAGAGCAGTGTCTGTGCAAAACTGGTGAACGACTGACTCACCAAACTTATCCAAATTGGGGTCGGTTTCTCCACAACGCCTCCATTAGTGGTTTAAACTGCGTGAAAACCTGGTTTTACGCGCATTCAACGACAGTCAATGACAGCCAGCCTCCCTTACGCTACGACCAAGTTTGCCTCGTTAGAACAGGCGCTTAAGCATTACTTTGGCTACGACAGCTTTCGTCCAGGGCAGCGCCAAATGGTGGAATATGCCCTGCACGATCGCGATCTGCTGGTTATTATGCCAACGGGGGGCGGTAAGTCGCTTTGCTTTCAACTGCCAGCCCTGCTGAAAGAGGGCATCATGATTGTAGTGTCGCCACTGATTGCTTTGATGCAGGATCAGGTGCAGGCGTTGCAAAACAATGGCATTCCCGCTACGTTGCTCAACAGCAGCATTAGCCCGATCGAGTCGCAGTCTCGTCAGGCTGCCATTCTCGATCGCAAAATCAAGCTGGTTTATGTCGCGCCCGAACGCTTATTAAGCGAGTCATTTTTGGGCTTTCTCGATCAGGTCAAAGCGCGAGTCGGCATTTCGGTGTTTGCGATCGACGAAGCACACTGCGTTTCCGAATGGGGGCACGACTTTCGCCCAGAATATCGCCAGTTACGTCGCTTGCGACATCGGTATCAAAACGACGATCGCATCATTCCGATTTTGGCGCTGACAGCAACCGCTACAGAACGCGTCCGTCAAGACATTCTCAATCAGTTAGAGCTGCAAAACCCACATATCCACGTTGCCAGCTTTAACCGTCCCAACCTGTACTACGAAGTGCGACCCAAAGGCAATCAACGGCAAGCCTATGCGGAACTCTTTCGTCAGGTGCAGCGCACCGAAGGGGCAGGTATTATCTACTGCCTGAGCCGTAAACGAGTCGATGAAATCACCGCTAGGCTCCAGCAGGATGGGATCTCGGCATTGCCGTACCATGCTGGCTTAAGCGACACAGACCGCAAAGAAAATCAGGATAAATTTATTCGCGATGATGCGCGGGTGATGGTGGCTACAGTCGCTTTTGGGATGGGCATTAATAAACCAGATGTGCGCTTTGTCATTCATTACGACCTGCCCCGCAACATTGAAGGCTATTACCAGGAGTCGGGTCGAGCCGGACGCGATGGTGAACCTTCCCGCTGTACGCTGTTTTATGGCGCTGGCGATATCAAAACCGTTGAATTTCTCATTGCTCAGAAAGTCGATCGCACTACGGGCGAAGCGTTAGAAGATGAACAGCGCATTGCTACCCAACAGCTCCGGCGCGTGATTAACTACGCCGAAGCGATGGAATGCCGCCGGACGATTCAGCTTGGCTATTTTGGTGAGAACTTTCCTGGCAACTGTGGCACCTGTGACAACTGCTGCCATCCCAAGCCGATCGAAGACTGGACGCTAGAAGCGCAGATGTTTCTGTCGTGCGTGGGGCGCTTTGCCCAAAAGAGACAGCGTTTTGGCATCAATCATACGATCGACGTACTGCGTGGCTCCAAAAATGAACGCGTACTCAAAAACGGTCACGATCAGCTTTCAACTTTTGGCATTGGTAAAGACCGCAGCGTGGAACAGTGGCGGCTGTTGGGACGATCGCTGCTGCATCAACGACTGGTAGACGAAACCTCAGACGGCTATTCTGTGCTGCAACTCAACGCTTTAAGCTGGGAAGTGCTGAAAAAGCAGCGGACTGTCGCGATCGCGGTTGACCATGCCAAACCGGAACGCACCGTTGGCGAAACAGCAGTCAATACGGCTGAAGTGGAAGCGCTGTACGATCAACTGCAAAAGCTGCGGAAGCAATTAGCAGATAAGCAAGCGGTTGCGCCTTACATGGTTTTCTCTAACGCCAGTCTGCGATCGATGGCAAACCTCCAGCCGCAAACACTGGCTCAGTTTGCCACTATTTCAGGGGTCGGCAGTCGCAAACTGGCACAATACGGCGATGAGTTTATTGGTGAAATTCGAGCCTTCCGCCAAGAACGGGGGCTGCCACTGCAAGCAGAAAGTGAGACCGAACCCATCTCGTTAGCACCAACACCACAACCCAATTTTGCCTCCTTCACCCAATTACAAACGCTGGAACTCTATCAGCAAGGGTTGAAGCCTTTCGCAATCGCTGAAGAGCGCAACATTCGCCTCAGCACCGTTATGAGCCATTTAGCAGAGCTGCTTGAGTTGGGCTACCCCATTGTGCTGGATCAGTTGGTGTCGAGCGATCGACAAGACAAAATTATGGACGCCATTAACACGGTCGGTCCCGATTCTCTCAGCAGTCTGCGTGAGCATTTGGGAGAAATGTACGGCTACGACGAACTGCGGCTCGTGCGATCGCACTGGAAACGCGAAAACGAATAACACTCCCAGGCAGCAACTCTGCGGAGCCGACTTTGCAAATCTCACCAGTATCCGGATCGAACCCTACCAACATCCGGATTGCAGCGAGGCAACGCTGTAGTTGAAGCAGTTCCAACCCCAAGCGAGTTCTTCAAGTCATAACAGTTATAATCTGATTTTGATTTTTTACCAGGCTCAATGATTTGGCTCAGTGATTTCAGCAAGGAGATGAGTGTATTAAGATACAGTGAAGACTTCAAAATTAACCCCTCTAGCAGAGGTGCTTTCACCAAACTGAGCGTAGCCTAAAAGGGTGAGACGATCATCAAACGGCTCACGTATGATGGCTAACAAGCAACAAAATATCACTGGAGAAAGCCGCTTGCAGGCTTCTTTCTGTTTTTAGCAGCGTTTTACTCGTTTTACTACTGGGTTGTGCATCGCCTTAAACACAAAAAATACGTCCTGATACCAAGTCGCTGTGGGCATCACCATTCATGCAAAACCGACACATTGTGATCAAAATCACAGCCTTGATAAGCAACGATCACTACTTTCGCTCTTTTTCCATCACTCAGTACTGTGGACAAATACCGCATGATAATGAGACGCTTAACTCTCTCATGAGAGAGTTTTTTAGCACGGTCTCAAGGTACGGTCATCGTGTCAAGCAGCCAAAGCTTCTTACTTAACCATTTCTGCGGCTCTTTGCAGTGCTCAAGCTGGGTAGCAAGTCCGTGAGTACATAAGCAAGCGCAGTTAAAGCTACGCGTCACCCCAGCAGTGGATGGAACGAAGCTCTCAAAGATTCCTTTCATCCTGCATGTTCAGTCTCTAACCGTGCCAAAGCAGTTGACTAATCCTGAGTACATATGATGATCAGGGACGCTCTAG
>JBBSHC010000555.1:0-3393 GCA_038253425.1 Leptolyngbyales cyanobacterium
ATTCATTGATCCAGCAGGGAAATTTTTCTACCTTCTTCACTTTTAATAAGCGGTAAAATGTTAATACTGTTAGTACTCACTCTTTCACAGGATTGCTATTAGTTAGCCAGGTTTGTTGTTAGTTGATAAGCGCATGAAAGCATTGGTAACTGGAGCAAATGGATTTTCGGCATCGCATCTAATCAAAGCCTTAGAACGGCGTGGCGATGCTGTTGTGGGATTGGTGCGAAAGTCCAGCAATCTGGCGCGGTTGAATGGTTGCGCGGTGGAGTTGGTGTATGGCGATTTGTGCGATCGTGATGTGCTTAAAACCGCTATAGCAGGGGTGGATACCGTATTTCATGTGGCTGCCTATGTCGAACTGGGGATTGTCAATGAGCCAGAAATGGAGCGCGTTAACGTTGAAGGCACTCGCGCCGTACTGGAGGCAGCGCAGGCGGCAGGTGTCCCTAAGATGGTGTATTGCAGCACGATCGGTATTTTTGGCGATACCCAAGGGCGTGTGATTGACGAAACCTTTGAACGGACGCAGAAAACGTTTTCTTCCGTGTACGATCGCACCAAATACGAGGCGCAACAACTGGTCGATCGAGCAGCGGCTGAAGGCTTTGATGTTGTTAGCGTCTTACCGTCAGGCATTTTTGGTGCCGATGACCCACACTTTGGTCCCGTTGTGCAGCAGTTTTTGCAGGGTGGTTTAAAGCTGTGGGCAGGGGGCGATCGGGTGACAGGCATTGTTCATGTCGATGATCTGGCAACAGCAATGCTGCTGGCAGCCGAAAAGGGCAAGCGAGGAGAGCGCTACATCATCTCCGCAGGTGATATGACCACTCGCGCCATGTTTGCGTTTTTGAGTAAGGAAGCTGGCATTCCGGTTCCAGCCGAAACCCCGGAAGCGATCGTGCGTCTAGTTGGTCATTTGCTCGACCCCATCGGTCGTCTGTTTTCCTGGCAACCGCCGCTGAGCCGAGAGCGCGTCCATTATGTGTACGATCGCTGTGTGCGTGTGGATGGCAGCAAAGCTCGACGAGAGCTAGGGTGGAACCCGCGATCGGTAGAAGAAACCATTCAAGAACTAGTGCAAACGGGCAGAAAATAGCCTAGGAAGAAGAACACACTAACGCGCAGCAGTGAACGGTTGCATGTGCGCCGTATGCAAAGCCAGGTGGTGCTGGGATTAAAGCAAGCGTGTGATGAGGCAGATTTTAATATTCCCTTTCCCATTCGCACGCTTTATTTCGCCAATCAGCAACGCAAGGACGGCAAGCAGGCTGTTTCCATTGATTAAAAGACAGACCAAAATGGAAAAGTGATGGACAAGCTCACGCCTCTGAAAATGACTGTAGAAGACCCGTTTTCATGCCATCGATCGTGCTGAACAAAATTGTCCTATTTGCCTCACTTTAGTTTGCTTTACGTCCGTTTGTCTCAATGGTTTGAGCACTCATTTTAAGCGCATGGCGTAACCAGCGATTGGCTTCGTCTTGAGCATTTAACGTACTCCACAGCATGGAAACCATCCACGGCTTTGTCTTCACTGGTAATTCAAACAGCGTCAAGTTGCAGACTGCTGCCAACCGGAGCGCAATGCGATAGGGAAGCGCCGCAACTAAATCACTGGCTGCGATCGCAAAGGGCAAGACCAGCATGTGGGGCGTTGTTAAAGCAATGCGACGTTCTAAACTTTGCTCATGCAACGCCTTGTCAATTTCGCCTGTGGTATCCCGCCGCAAGGTTTTGAGGGCATGGGAGAGCTGAGTGAATGTTTTTAAACTCATTGTTCCCTGCTTCAGGTCGGGATGTCCTTGACGAGCAACGCCCACAAACCGCTCTTCAAAGATGGGTTCCCATTGCGTTTGTCGAGGTGGATTGGGAAAAACACCCAACGCAACATCGATCGTCCCTTGTTCTAGCAACTCTCCAACACTGTCCTTTTCAAAGCCAATCAACCGAAAGCTGAGTGCTGGTGCGGCTTGCTGGCTAAACTTGAGCAGGGGTGGCACCATGACAAAGCTGGTGTAATCTGAACTCCCAAGCGTAAAGGTGCGATCGCTAGAGATTGGCTCAAAAACCTGGCTAGTGGTCACAGTTTGGCGAATCTGCTGCAATGCTGCCAAAATGCCTGGAGCGATCGCCTGGGCTTTGAGCGTTGGCTGCATCTGTCGCCCTAAGCGCACAAAGAGTTCATCGCCAAACAAAACCCGTAGGCGATTGAGCGCGGCACTCATAGCGGGCTGTCCGATCTGAAGCTGCTGGGCGGCTTTGGTGACGCTGCGCTGTTCTAGGAGGGCTTCAAAGGCAACCAGCAAGTTGAGGTCAACGGTCGCCAGGTTTATCGATTTCATCAATACTATTTATTTGGATTATTGACTTTTTCAATAGTTTAAAGGCTGATACAGTAGCGTTATGGCAAATTCAACTACTTTTTACTTCCTATGGCGCAGAAAGTTGCTGTAATTACTGGCAGTTACAAAGGATTGGGCTATGCGATCGCTCGCCAGTTGGCACAGAAAGAAGATATTCAGGTTGTGTTGACCAGCCGCAAGGAGCAAGACGGTATTGCCGCCCAACAGCGATTGGCAACCGAAACGATTCAAGTGGATTTTCATCCCCTGGATGTAACGAACGATCTAAGTGTGCAGCAGTTCACCACTTGGTTGCAGCAGACGTATGGCAGAGCCGATATTCTGGTTAATAATGCGGGGGTTAATCCAACCATGCAGCCAGAAGAAGCAAGCATCTTCACCGTTCAATTAGAAACAATGCTGTCTACGTTTGCCACAAATGTTTTGGCGATTGCTCGCATGGCACAAGCACTGGTGCCACTGATGAAAGCACAAAATTACGGTCGCATCGTGAACGTTTCTACCGAAATGGCTTCGCTTGCTTCCATCAGCAGTGACTACTATCCCCTGGCTCCGTCGTATCGCCTGTCTAAAGTAGGACTGAATGGACTGACGGCACTACTGGCAAAGGAGCTTCAGGGAACCAATATTTTGGTCAATGCTTACTCTCCTGGTTGGATGAAGACCGATATGGGTGGCTCTGATGCACCCTTTACAGCCGATGAAGGAGCCGAAACGGCGGTGTATCTGGCAACGCTTCCTGATGGTGGCGCACAGGGCAGCTTTTTTGCAGAAATGCGTAAGTTTGGCGGTCCGATCGCGGTGTCCTGGTAAGCAGTTTGGCGCTGGATGACCACCCCTTACAGGAAGCAAAAGCTTAGCGATCGCGGGCGCTGCGTTAGCAGTTTAAACGCTTCTATACCTGGACATTTATGGCTTTAGCTTGGCTACGGGCAACTGAACCGTTACTGTTGTGCCATCCAGGGAACTTGACTGAATGAGCAACTCGCCCCCGTGCGCCGTTACAATGCGCTTGACGATCGCTAAG
>JBBSHC010000556.1:0-3375 GCA_038253425.1 Leptolyngbyales cyanobacterium
GGCAATGCAGCAGAGAGCATGTCCATGAGCCAGCTATACAGCCCGAAAACCAGCGATCGATCGCCACTACATTCGGTTAGCAGCGTTAAACAATGGCGCGGCGCGATCGCAACCCTAGCGTTTCTTATACTGGTAAACGGTTGCACAAACCAACCTCAAGGAGCCATCACCCCTTCACCCACGCCCTCGATTGCCGCACCCATAGCCACCCCCACGGCAACAACAGCCCCAAACACCAGTAAATCGCAAGCCACTAAAGACCTGGAAGGTCGGCTAACTCAAGCCTTTACCAATGAAACAAAAGTCCCTCTCAATACGGTGGATTGTCCCGCACAATTTGATGTGAAAGCAGGCAATCGGTTTAACTGTCAGGCAACCTCGGATGGTCAATCCTTTACGATCGCCGTAGAACTAACCAAGCCAGACGGTCAGTTTCAGTGGCGAACCAATGGGCTGTTGCTGCTTTCTAAACTGGAGCAGTTTATTCAAAAGCGTGTCCGTGACAAGGGAGGACCCGATGTTGTAGCAGACTGCGGCGGCAAAATTCGAGTGGCTCAGCCAGGTGATACGTTTGCGTGCAAAGTAACAAGTGCTCAAGCGCAGTCACGCTCTGCCCAGGTGAAGGTAAAAGATGAGCAAGGTGGCGTCGATATTTCGTTACGCTAGAACCGTGAACGGCCTTCTCAGCATGGTAAGTAGGGGCGTTGCAGATCTTGATCCTGTGTTAATCTAGTTTCAAGAGTTTGATTCGGTTGCGGTGTTTGTTCGTGGTTTCAGCAGGCTTCTCTCCGGATTTAAACCTCCACACTTATCACTCTCCGGAGCTATTCCATGTCAATCTATGTAGGCAACCTTTCCTACGCCGTAACCCAAGAAGATCTCAGCACAATTTTTGCAGAATATGGCACGGTTAAGCGTGTCCAACTGCCCACCGATCGTGAGACAGGTCGTCCACGCGGGTTTGGCTTCGTCGAGATGGAAACCGATGCCGAAGAAACAGCCGCGATCGAAGCGCTCGACGGGGCAGAGTGGATGGGGCGCGATCTAAAAGTGAATAAAGCCCGTCCTCGTGAAGATCGCAAGCCATCGGGTGGTGAAGACTTCGGCAACAGAGGCTACTCCGCCAGCAGGGGCAGCTACTCCGATCGTTAGTGAGCCGTTCTACCACAATAAAGCATTCATTCCAGCGAAACTTTCTTTGTTTCGTTAGTTTTGCTGGAGATATTTTTTAGTTAACCACTCAGGAGTATCAAATGACTCAAGTAGTTTTGGGCGAGAACGAGGGCATTGAATCGGCTTTGCGGCGGTTCAAACGACAGGTTTCTAAAGCAGGCATTTTTGCTGATATCAAGCGGCTGCGCCAGTTTGAAACGCCCATCGAAAAGCGCAAACGCAAGGCGATCGCAAAACGCAAACGTCGCTTCAAATAACACTTTCGGATGGTTTAGGGTTTAGACGCTCAGGTTAAACGTCTAGCCAAGTCGCTTCCGTTCACTGCGGTAGCGAACCAGTTCTGCTGCAAAAAACAGTAAACCTGATGCCAGGATCAAGACAACGCTAAGGGCGTTAATGTCCGGTTTAACACCAGTACGGATGCGGCTAAAAATTTCCATTGGCAGGGTGTTTGCCCCTCCCCCCGCCGTGAAGCTGGCAATTAAAAAGTCATCCATACTGAGTACAAAGGCTAACAGACAGCCAGAAATAATGGCAGGCATCAATTCTGGCAGTAATACCTGTACAAATGCTTGTGCTGGCGTTGCTCCCAAATCTAAAGCAGCTTCCTCAAGATGTGGATTGAGATTGGTCAATCGCGTTGACACTACAAGCGCTACGTAAGACAAGCAAAAAACAACGTGAGCTGCCACGATCGTCCACAGGCTGAGCTGAATCACGCCGCCGCTTAACGGAATGGCAACTGCCGCTAAAAAGACCAGCGTTGAAACCGCGATCGCAATGTCTGGAATGATCAACGGCAAATACGATATACCCCGATAAAGGCTCTTGCCTGGAAAGCGATAGCGCGCCAACCCCACTGCCATCAGCGTGCCAATAATCGCTGCAATACCAACTGCAAAAAACGCGATCGTCAGGCTATCGCCTAGTGCCGCAAGAATACGTTTATCGCTAAAGAACTTGCGGTACCACTCTAATGTGAACCCCTCCCATCCAGCGCTATAAGGCGACTGATTGAAGCTATAAAACGTCAGCACCAGAATGGGCAGATACATAAAGCCAAACATAAGCACCACGAAGAGCGCTTGCCAGGAAAAAGGGAGGCTAATGGCTTTGAGCTTGGATGAGGTCATGAGAAGACACAGGAGAGAGGGAAGAGACGAAAAAAGCGGAGTTTGGCTTGCACTGAGCCGCTGGAAGTAAGGCTTGACAGACGTTTTGGCTACGGGCAAACAGTGCCATTAAACATTGCTGGCATTGCGATCGCCGTATTTGAGCAGCAGAGCGATCGCAATGCTGACGGCTAAAATCATGAGGGTACTGAGGGCAGAACCAAAGCCCCAATTTTGAGTGGCACCGAGAAACTGATTGTAGATGAGGCGAGCCGCTGTCATGCTTGAGGCACCGCCCAATAACTCTGGATCAACAAAGTCACCCAGCCCAGTAATAAAGACCAGCAGTGCCCCAGCCGCAATACCGGGTAACGTTTGTGGCACTGTCACTCGCCAAAAAACCTGGTACGGTGACGCCCCTAAATCAGCCGCTGCTTCTAAAAGTCGTCGATCGAGCTTTTCCAAAGAGGCGTAAAGAATAAGCACCATATAGGGCAGCAAACCATAGCTCATGCCAACCAGCACGGCTGGACCACGATTCAAAATGTCCAGATGCGGCAGTCCGATGCTAGTTAGCAGTGAATTGAGAACGCCTGTTGGTCGCAAGATTGTAATCCACGCGTACGAACGTAGTAGGGAGGATGTCCACAGGGGCAAGACAAAGCTGACAACCAGTAGATTTTGCCAGCGCTTCGGCACTAGAAGGGCAATCCAGTAAGCGACAGGAAACCCTAACAGCAGACAAATGATCGTCGTACCCAACGCAAAGAAGAGCGATCGCCCCAGCACCTGAAGATAGATCGGCTGGAAAATCAGCGCGTAATTGCTTAAACCAGAGGGATTAACGACCTGTCCCGGTCTAATGCCAGGTACTAAGCTTAGCTCCAGAATGAGTAAGGTTGGAATCACCAGCAGTAGCCCCAGCCAGATCCCCGTTGGTCCTAGCATCACCAATGGCTCGATCCACCCAGGTAAATCGGTGCGATCGGGGGCTGTAGTTTTAGCAGGAGCTTGGGACATGGGTAAAACGCTGGGTATCTAAAGGGTGGGAGAGTAGGAGGGATAGGGCAGGGACGTTTTGCAGCAGTGA
>JBBSHC010000557.1:0-3370 GCA_038253425.1 Leptolyngbyales cyanobacterium
GCTTTCAGCCTTTAGCCTTTCATCGCACTCTGATGTCATCTGGTTCTGAGCCAACACAGTCACAAATAAGGCAGCATTTACAGCGGGCGAATGAGATTGCCATCCGTGCACGGGCGTTTGGGCATCATCCGTTTGGGGCGCTTCTGGTGGCACCCGATCGCGAAACGGTGCTGCTAGAGCAAGGCAATGTGGATACGGTGAACCATGCGGAAGCGGTGTTGATTCGTACGGCGTGGTGCAATTTCTCGCCGGAATATCTGTGGGATTGTACGCTTTATACGACAGTTGAACCCTGTGCCATGTGCGCGGGAACGCAATATTGGGCAAACATCGGTCGCCTTGTGTATGGCATCGCTGAAACACGGTTGCTGGCACTCACGGGTCGTCATGCAGCAAACCCCACGCTGAATCTGCCCTGCCGAGAGGTGTTCGATCGCGGGCAGAAAGCGATCGAGGTTTGGGGTCCCTTTCCTGAGGTTGAAGCAGAAATTCTCAACGTACACCGCGACTTCTGGCAACCTGGTAAAGAGACAGAAGTGCCAGAATCCAAGCAAGCTAAACTCTAAACGTTACATGCCTACCCTGCTCGTTAAAAACATTCATACCCTGGTGACAATGGACGCGGCACGGCGAGAAATTCGCAACGGTGCGCTGCTGGTGCGAGACAACGCGATCGAACAGGTGAGAACAACGGCTGAATTGCCTCAGACTGCCGATGAAATTCTGGATTTACAGGGGCGGCACGTGGTGCTTCCTGGTCTTGTTAATACCCATCACCACTTTTTCCAAACCCTGACGCGGGTGATTCCGGCAGCGCAGAACTGTAGTCTCTTCAACTGGCTGCAAACGCTGTATCCCATCTGGTCGCATTTAACGGCAGAAGGTGTGTACGTCAGCGCCCAGATGGCAGCAGCAGAATTGATGCTATCGGGTTGCACGACTGCCAGCGACCATCTCTACATCTATCCCAATGACTGTACGTTGGATGATGAGATTGAGGCAATGCGGGCGATCGGGCTACGGTTTCATGCCAGTCGAGGCAGTATGAGCGTGGGCGAGAGCCAGGGTGGTTTGCCGCCAGATTCGCTGGTGGAGTCCGAAGACGCGATCCTCAAAGATTCCCAGCGGCTGATTGAGCAATATCACGACAACTCCCGCCATGCCATGCTGCGGATGGTGCTGGCTCCCTGTTCGCCGTTTTCGGTTTCTCAAGCTTTAATGCGCGAATCAGCCGCTTTAGCGCGTCAGTATCCCGGTGTGCGGCTGCATACACATCTGGCAGAAAACCAGTCGGATGTTGCTTACAGTCTGGAGCACTTTGGCATGATTCCGGGAGACTATGCCGAATCGGTGGGTTGGCTGGGTGAGGATGTGTGGCACGCGCACTGCGTCCAGTTGAGCGATGACTCGATCGCCAAGTTTGCCAAAACAGGGACTGGCGTCGCCCATTGCCCCTGTAGCAATATGCGGCTTGCCAGTGGTATTGCTCCCATTCGTAAACTGCTGCATCAGGGCGTACCCGTTGGGATTGGCGTGGATGGCTCGGCATCCAATGACGGTGGCAATTTACTTCAAGAAGCCCGCACTGCCTTTTTGCTGGCACGGGTGCGTGAGTGTGACCCAACGGCAGTATCGGCTCGGCAAATCCTGGAGGTGGCAACGCTGGGTGGTGCCAGAGTGCTCGGTCGGGATGATATTGGCGCGATCGCTCCTGGCATGTCAGCCGATTTTATTGCGATCAACGTCGATCGCCCCCAATTTGCAGGCGCACACCATGACATCGTAGCGGCACTGATTTTTTGTCAGGTTGACTCAGTAGACTACAGCTTTATTAACGGGCGAAAGGTGGTCGATCGGGGACAACTGACTACTCTTGAGTTGCCGATACTAGTTGAAAAGCACAATCACTTGGCACAACAACTATTCATGGCTGAATCGAGATGAGGACACGTAACTTTTAACCTGGCGATCGTCTTTGAAGAGATGCGTGGGCATTCTAATCAATAGGGGTGGCTAAACGATTCACCATTAAACATTGATAAGGAGCGGTTATGCGCTATCTCGCAACGATTGGGCAGAAGCCCCTGTGGGGTTCTCAACAGTTACACCTGCATTGCAAAGAAATTGATAAATCTGCCTGGGTCAGCCTTAAAGAAGACATACCCCTTGAGTTGCCTCACAAGCTACAACCAGGTACGTTAGTCATTGCTCATATTACAGCGGTGAATAACCGCCTTCAACGACTAGATTTAGCAACCGACGCGATCGTGGCGATGCTACATGAATTTACGACGATCGGTCGCCGCTACAAGGAACTGGCAAGTGATATCACCGCCTGGAGAAAATCAATGGAGTTTCAACTTCAAGAACTGCGCCGTCGGGAGGATGAGTTGCTGCTGCGTGCCCAGGAATTGCAAGTTGATTTAACCTGTAGTCTTGATCATGCCCAACCTGGACCAGCCATTCCAGCGTCGTTTGAGTCACATCAAGCTATAGATGTTCCAGCGTGAGTCTCACCACGAAGAAATTTACGAGCGGCTGACTTGCCAGTGACTAACCACCTACGCAGTACTCTATTTACCGTTCACGCTTGAGCAAGCACAGCCATCGGATTTTATGGGTGCATCACCATCAAAAATTTTGATCAGACTAACCTGTTAAGCATCTAAATTGCATAATGATCGCCCTGAAGCCCTTGCTGCAATGGAATCGGCTTGGAAATCTAAATGCCGATTAGCTTATTACCACTATGAGCCTAGAAATGATTCGCCAGCAGTGCTGACTTCTGTTCCTAATAAAAAAGCCAACTGGTAAAGGAATATTTGCGTCCGCGAATGACGGGTAGCGATTGGTGGGGATGGGTGTAGTAAGCAGGAAACACGATCGCGCTGCCTGCTTTGGGTTTGACCTTAATATTTTGGCGATCGAACAATGTTTCGCCCCCTTCAAAATCATCGTTTAAGTAGCCAACAATGCTAATGTCGCGGGTGGGAATGCCGTTAGCCACTTCCTGAAAACGGCTTGCCAGCAGCAAATTATCCACATGGCGTTTATAGCGTTGCCCTGGCTTGTACCGCAAAATCGAGCACATCTCCGCCTGCGAAAACTTCACGCCATAATGCCGAAACAACGAATCTTGAATCGTTCTCACCTTGTTCAGCAAGAGCTGGTTGGTTGACTCTTGAAGCGGTTGATCCGTATTGCCCAGCGGCAGCACATCACTATCACGTACATCCGTATCAACTACATTGACCAAAATGCTGGATGGTTTAAACTGACAGCATTCTGCCACCTGCATGATGTGGCTGCAAAGCGACGGCTCCAGCAGATCTTCTAGCAGCAGGATATCTGATCCCAAATCTTTGAACGA
>JBBSHC010000558.1:0-3367 GCA_038253425.1 Leptolyngbyales cyanobacterium
CTTCGTGCAAAAACTGCCCCGTTATCTGCGGCAGGATGGCTTGCCGTTTATCTTATCGGCGGCAGGGGTGATCTATGGGTTGCTGGTTGGGTTGATTAAGTACTCACCAACGGCAGTCGTTGTACCGCTACTGAACTGGTTAGCCCCGATTCTGTTTGGCTTTCATCTATTTGTTAACTGGCGCAATTACCCTGCGTATCGTCAGAATTTTGAGCGGGTTTTTCTGTGGGGTGTCCTGATCATGGGCGCTTACGGGGTGATGCAATACCTGATTGCGCCAGAGTGGGATCGCTTTTGGCTGATTAATTCTAAAGCGATCGCGTTTGGTACGCCAGAGCCGCTGGGTATGCGCGTTTTTAGTACGCTCAATTCGCCGGGTCCCTTCGCTACGGTGATGATGGCGGGTTTGCTGCTGCTGTTTAGCAGTCGCAGTGGGTTGCGCTTTGCGGCAGTGGGGGTTGGCTACCTGTCGTTTTTACTCTCGCTGGTGCGATCGTCCTGGTTGGGTTGGGCGGTGGGTGTGGTGATGTATGTGCCTTCGCTGAAGCCACGCTTGCAGATGCGCCTGATTGTGACGATTTTGGTGATGGCGGTGTGTGTTATCCCGTTAGTGAATATGCAGCCGTTTGCGGGGGCGATCGGGTCGCGGCTGCAAACGCTCTCCAATACGCAGAATGATGTGAGCTACAACCAGCGAGTGGAGGGCTATGGTCAGATTTTGGGTGAGGCGCTGTCAGAGATTCCGGGGAATGGGCTGGGGTTTGTGCTGACCAATGACAGTTTGGGGAGTAACGACAGCGGCATTTTGGCAATGCTGTTTAATTTGGGGTGGTTTGGCACGTTGCCCTATCTGGGCGGCATGGTGTTACTTTTTTTTAGCCTATTTAGCGGCACAGAGGGGCGATCGGATGCGTTTGTGAGTGCCTCACGCGCCATTAGCCTGGGTGTGTTTGCCCAAATTGGGTTGGGCAGTTCAACGTTGGCGTTGTCTGGTGTGGTGATGTGGAGCTTTGCGGGGATCGCGCTGGCAGCGA
Organism: Leptolyngbyales cyanobacterium; assembly: GCA_038253425.1. GTDB lineage: Bacteria > Cyanobacteriota > Cyanobacteriia > Leptolyngbyales > Leptolyngbyaceae > Stenomitos. The sequence goes on from JBBSHC010000558.1 coordinate 1,035, forward strand.
AGCGGTACTACCGCTATGAACAGGCAGCGACAGCAGACGGTGGGCAGTAGGGAGTGATAGCGCTTTTTGTGTGAGGAGAGCATTAACTAGTGAAACCGTTTGCACACCATTTACATCGCGTAGCCAATGCAACAACGCAAGCTACAGTACTGCCGAGCGATCGCGCAACGCCGTTAATGGCTGCGGGAACCTCAACGCAGAAGTTAGAGGGCATCCAAGCCTGTCGTGGTGCAGCAGCGTTGCTAGTTTTGCTCTTCCACGTCACCCAACTCACTCAAGAAAAGCTGGGTCAACCGTTCGTGTTCAATCTGTTTGCCTTTGGTAGTGCAGGCGTCGATTTTTTCTTTGTGCTGAGCGGGTTCATTCTTTTCTTTGTGCATTCTGGCGATTTAGGTCGGCGCGATCGTTTAAAGCCTTTTATGCTCAAGCGCTTGATTCGTGTTTATCCGCTTTATTGGCTACTCACGTTAGTCATACTGCCAATTTACTTTGTAGTACCGCAGTTTGGCTACGGCTATGAGCGTGATTTTTGGGTCATTATTAAGTCTTTGCTTTTGATACCACAAGACCATTTTCCGATACTAATTGTCGGCTGGTCATTGTGTCATGAAATTTTATTCTATGGCATGTTTGCACTGGCAATGTTGCTGCCAATCAAGCGTTCGATGTCAATGATTGGAAGTTGGCTATTGGGTACCGCTGCGCTCCTTTTATACAATAGCGTTGGCTTTAAGCTAGAAGGTAATTTTTTAGTTCAGTTTGTTTTTAGTGCTCATAATTTAGAGTTTTTGCTGGGTTGTGTTGCGGCGTATTTAGTGCTCCAACATTGGTTGAAAGCGCAACGTCTCTTTTTTCTCATGCTTGGTGTGTCTCTGTTTTTTGTCTTTGGGTGGTCGCAAGCAGAACGAGGGCTTGAAAGCAATTTTCTAGTGGCGTATGGCGTTCCTTCTGCTCTAATTGTGTTTGGGGTTGCATCAATGGATGTTGTGCGATCGCGTCCGTTGCCGCGACTCTTCTCTTACTTGGGTGATGCCTCCTATTCCATTTATTTAACGCATTATCCGTGTTTATCGCTGCTGCTCAAGCTGATATTAGCAGCCAAGTTAACTGAGCGAGTTGGCTATCCGTTAAGCGTTAGTTTGCTTCTTTTGACGACGCTACTGTTGGGCGGTTTGACCTATACATTCCTGGAAAAACCATTGGTTAATGTTTTAAGAAAAATGCTTGTGAATCCCAAACTAACTAAGCCAACAGTGAAGCTTGTTTCAACGAAGGCAATGAATATTCTTTTTCTGGATCAAAGTGGTGCCCTGGCAGGTGCAGAACTCTGTTTGTTGGATGTGGTCCAGTCTTACCGCGATCGCTGCCTCGTTTGCCTGTTTACCGATGGTCCCTTTAAAACAGCGCTAGAAAAACAGGGCATTTCTGTGCAGGTGATGGCTGCTCAGCCGCTGGCAGTGAAAAAAGAAAGCGGTTTAATACAGGGATTGCGGAGCCTGGGTCAACTGCTGCCGTTGGCGATGACGATCGCGCAGGTCAGCCGTACCTATGACCTGATTTACGCCAACACCCAAAAAGCGCTCGTTGTTGGTGCTCTAGCGAGTTTCATCAGCCGTCGTCCTCTGGTTTATCATCTGCACGACATTCTCTCCGCCGATCACTTTAGCGCGACCAATCGTCGTCTTGCCGTCACCTTAGCTAATCGCTTTGCCAGTCGGGTGATTGCTACCTCCCATGCCACCAAAGCCGCTTTTGTTGCCGCAGGCGGACGGGCAGATCTTGCCACCGTGGTTTATAACGGGTTCGAGTCAACTGTCTATCGGTACAGCGATCGCAATAGCACTACCCAACTTCGACAGCAGCTTGGGTTAGAAGGGCAATTTGTAGTGGGACATTTCAGCCGCCTGTCACCGTGGAAAGGGCAGCATATCTTGATTGAAGCGTTGCTCCATTGTCCCCCTGATGTCATAGCCATTTTTGTGGGTGATGCCCTCTTTGGTGAGCAGGACTATGTGCAAACGTTGAACGCGCAAGTGCAAACGTTGGGGCTGCAAAACCGGGTACATTTTTTAGGCTTCCGTACCGATGTCGTGCCGCTCATGCAGCTTTGCGATGTAGTCGCCAATACCTCTACCGCTCCCGAGCCTTTTGGGCGAGTCATCGCCGAAGCGATGCTGTGCGGGCGTCCTGTTATTGCCGCTGCATCCGGTGGTGCAGTAGAACTGGTTGAGCCAGGGGTAACAGGTTGGCTCGTGCCACCAGGAGATCCCCACTCACTGGCAGCCGCGATCGCCCATTGTCGCGCTCACGCTGAAACCACAAACGCGATCGCC
>JBBSHC010000559.1:0-3362 GCA_038253425.1 Leptolyngbyales cyanobacterium
AACTTGCCAAATCTGTTGCCCCGGATTTACGTCAAACTCTGGGTGATCGATCGACAGACGCGCTCCTTGTTAGATGGTCCTCGCTGGTTAGTTGATTTTCTGCCCAACGGTTTGGGTGATTTGGAAGCAATGACGCCGCGAACCGTGCCCTTTGGTAGTGTCGAGCTGCGGTTTGAAGCGATCGCGGTTGAAATGCATACTCAGCGCGAAAGCCATAAAGTAACCGTCGATCGTACGGTGGTACCACCCGATCTGCCGACAGTTTCGCTGGATGACTTTAATGGCTCACTGTGACCTTTCAGCCATAGATTGAGCCGCTTGAGTTAGTCGCATGCCAGCCTCAGTTCTGCGTCTCGGTCGTGGTTACATCAAAGACCACTTGAGCCAGTAAGATCGCGTCCGTCTCGGTAGGGGTGGGTTTGCCAATGCCTAGAAAACGCCCATTCTCATGGTGAACTCGCAGCGATGCCTGAGCGGGTGGCACTGCAAACGCTGACGCTCCATCCCGTTCGTCCGCTTCCGTTTGTGGCGTCCAACCTGCCTCAGCCTCCCAGTAGATGACGACCTGCTGACCCTGGCACCAACGACGGGCGATCGCAGGTGATAGAGCGATCGTGCGCAAATGTCCTAAGGCTGTCAGCGGCGATAGGGGCTGAAACACACCTTGCTGCTGTTGTGTCTCCAGGTCTTCTAGCGTCAGGCTATCCATCAGGTCAAACCCGCTGCTGGCTGTGCGGATGAGCGTCGCCAGTGTTCCCCCTGTTTGCAAGCTTGTACCCAAATCGCGGGCGATCGAGCGAATATAAGTACCCGGACCACAGGCGATCGCCACATCGACCGCCGGGAAAGCCCCCGATCGCCAGTCCAGCACTTCAAGGCTAAAGACTTCCACCTCACGCGGCGGCACCGTGATGGTTTCACCTGCCCGTGCCAGGTCGTACAACCGTTTCCCTTGCACCTGAATCGCGCTGTAGTTGGGTGGCACTTGCTGGATGGTGCCCTGAAACTGCTGCAACGCGGTCTTAACCCGTGTCAAATCGAGCGTCGCGACTGGCTGAGTAAACAGCGTTTCACCTTCGAGATCATCCGTTGTAGTGCTGACTCCTAACCGGATGGTTGCCCGATAAGCTTTGTCCTGCCGCAGAAACTGAAGTAGCCGAGTCGCTTTTCCCAGCGCGATCAGCAGTACTCCCGTCGCCGCTGGGTCTAGTGTACCTGCATGACCAACCCGCTTCATCTGCAAGAGCCGCCTCACTTTAGCAACACAATCATGAGACGTAAACCCCGCAGGTTTATGGAGATTGAGAAAACCGTGCATGAAGGGATTTAAAGAGACGATGACCAACGGACAGACGCCTTGAGCTAAGGCTGCTAAGCCCTTTCACTCGCTTCGGAGCATTCAAAGGTTTTAGTTAGGTTACAAGGCGTGGTAAGCAAAAACATCGCTAACACCTACTTTGCTGCCCGGTTGCTGCGTTTGGCAACGATGGCAAAGTTTCTTGCTAAGATGCCCCAACGGACACCAGCCGTGCCTTTAAGCGTATCACCTTCAACGCGTCCATTAAACTGAACCGCTCCCTGCTGACCTTGAATGGTTTCGGTACGGTTGAACGTCAGGCGATCGCCAGTAAGAACAATATTGGGAATGTTGTATTTCTTGCCATCCGCGATGACATCACCCTTCACCTGCTGAAACTGTTGTGTAAAGCGGAATGTGTAGGGCTGGTTGCGACCTGGTGCATATTCGATTCGTCCCTGCCAGTCGCCTGCAATCTTGGTGGGCACAACCCAGTAGTAAAGCGTTTGGGAGGGTGTACCAGCTACAGCGATCGTTTTGTCGGGTTTCCAGTCGCCTAACGAGGCAGTGCGAGAGACGATGCGGGTACCGGGCTTCAAATCGCTCAATAACGTGGGGCGCAGCTTGAGACTGACATCAGGCGGCAAGTTCAGGTTAACAACCGTCGCATCACGCAGATCCGTTTGAAAGCGGTCTTGACGGACAAACTGGGCACGATCGCTTACTCCAGCTTTTTGAGCATTCTCATTGCTCAACTGCACCAGTCCAGCGTCTACATCTACACCAGCACCACGTCTGGCACCGTAATCTTTCACGGCTGCAATAATCAACCCACCATCACCAGAACCGAGGTCATACACTACATCGTCACGGGTAACACCTGCCAGTTTCAGCGTTCCACTAATGACGGCATCGGATGTTGGCACATAGGGTGTACTGCTCTGACTCGGTAGCGGACTTACACTAGGGGTTGGCGATGGCACCGACTGAGCGATCGTGACGGCTCGATCGCCCAACCCACTCAAAAGAACAATGCCCAGGCTGACACTGAACCCTAACGCAGCTAAACCAAATGTTTTTTGTACGGTCACAGCAGTTACTCCCGACTGAAATAGAACCCCATCCACGTGCTTTTGTAGCGTACCTGTTTCCCCATCGCCCGATACCTACTTCCAGGTAGAACTCACTAGCAGCGGATTAGTTCCCCAATTTGTGTGCCCAGTTTAAGTGACAGGCAAATGAATTCATCCAACACAGCAAACCTCTGACCGCTTTTTGCTATGCTAGGTAAGTCTCAAAGCAAACTTAACCCTCAAAGTTTGTTGGTGGAACAGCAACGAAGCAGGTAATTCACTGGGTTACCACGCTGAGCTTGCGTTCTAGCCTGGGGACATCGCTCGATTAAAAGAATCTGGTTTGACAAAGCCAGCTTGTGCGGATGTGGCGGAATTGGTATACGCGCACGCTTGAGGTGCGTGTGGCATTGCCTTGCGAGTTCGAGTCTCGCCATCCGCATTATTTTTACAGCGATCGCTGTTTCCAAGTAGTTGTTTGAGCCTGTTCATAGCGCACGATTAAAGGCGCGCTGGGCAGGCTTTTTCATACTCTGCGATCGCTCAAAAGACGAAGTTTAACAAGCTATGCCAACAGATGAACTGCTGGGGGATCTCTTTTGTTGCGCTTAGAGGCTTTTACTTGCTCAGTGATGCTGCCCTAAGCCATTAGTGAGAGTACGTTTGGGCGTTTATCTGTAAAAATCTAGGCAGTGTCAGTCAGGCGATCGTAGCCAACTTTAAGTTAGAGGAGTGACGTGCATGGAAACCAAGCTGATTTTGACCGAGAAAGATATCAAACGAGCGATCGAAGAATACTTGCTCGGCACGAATCAAGGCAAAGCCAAATCGATCCGCCTGGAACAGGGCAGCAATAATACCTCTGCTGATCCGAGAGAATACTCTGCGTTCTATGCAGAAGTTGAATTAGAGGTCGAGGGAGAAGGCATTGAGTAATCTAAATAAGCTGGTAGTAAAAATGTCCTCCCCATACGCGAAGTGTTATGCACCCC
>JBBSHC010000560.1:0-3361 GCA_038253425.1 Leptolyngbyales cyanobacterium
ACTAGTGCTGGGGATCGGTGGCGTACGGGCGCTGCAACCAGTAGGCATTGAACCGGGCGTGTATAACCTGAACTAAGGACACGAAGCATTTTGCTTGGTATACGAATCCCGACTGGAAATTCAGCGCACAGGCAAATCGTTCTACGACATTGAGGCAACCGTCCGCGATCGCTGCGTTTTCACCACCCATACGCCCGTCCCTGCCGGACATGATGTTTTCTCTGCTGACCTGATGGATTCCTTCTTTGCCAACTACTGGTCACAGTTGGGGCTATCGCGGGAACAGTTTTTGGCCTTGGGTGCCCGTCGTCTTGGTGATCCCTGGGAACCCTTTGGCATGACACCGCTGGCACTGCGTCTATGTCGTACGGCGAATGGGGTCAGCGAACTGCATGGGCAAGTATCGCGTCAGATGTGGACGGTGCTGTATCCGCAGCATTCGGAAGAGAAGGTGCCGATCGGCTACATCACGAACGGGGTTCATGCTTCAACCTGGACGGCTGCGTTGATTGGCGATCTGTACAACCAGTATCTGGGCGAAGATTGGGAAACTAGAGCCGTTGATCCTGACCTGTGGGCAAAAGTCGATCAGATCCCCGATGCAGAACTGTGGCAACGCCATCAAGTGCTCAAAGAGCGTCTGGTTGCCCATACGCGGTCGAAGCTGAAGAAGGCGCGGGAAGTCCGTGGTGAAGACTGGGAGCATATTCAAGCTGCCGATCGTGTACTTGATCCCACCATCCTGACAATTGGCTTTGCCCGTCGCTTTAGCCCTTACAAGCGCGGCGATTTGCTGTTACGGGATGCCGATCGCGCCATGAAAATCTTTGCTGACAGCGATCGCCCCGTGCAAATTATCTTCTCTGGCAAAGCACACCCTGCCGATGAAGAAGGCAAGCGTATCATTCAGCGCCTGATGGAGTGGTGCAAACAGCCGGGAATCTGGAACCGGGTGGCGTTCATCGAAGACTACGATATGCACACAGCACGGAAATTGGTGCAAGGTGTCGATGTCTGGCTCAACAATCCTCGTCGTCCCCTGGAAGCTTCTGGCACTAGCGGTCAAAAGGTCTGCTTTAACGGTGGGCTAAACTGTAGCGTACTCGATGGCTGGTGGTGCGAAGGCTACCAGGCGGATGAAAACGGCAAGGGGTTAAACGGTTGGGCGATCGGGCAGGATGCTCACACCAGCGACCAAAAGCTCCAGGACGACATCGACTCGCAGGCACTCTACGCCCTGCTGCAAGACGAAATCGTGCCCCTCTACTACGACCAGGATGAACACGGTGTGCCCCACGGCTGGATCAAGATGATGAAGGCATCCATCAAAACTAATTCTCCCGCCTTCAACACCCATCGCATGATCGCCGATTATGTCACGCAGGTGTACGCTCCTGGTTCCACCGCTGAAGTTGGGCGTAGTCTGGCAAGCGTACCGTCCTAAAAAGCTGTTAGTGTTTGGTTTTTAGTTGTTAGAGTTTGCTACGCACTCAAAACCAATGCACTGGGAACTTGATTTTTACCGTCGTCCCCTACAAGATGCTGCTGGCAACCCGCTTTGGGAGCTGCTGGTTTGCGATCCTGTAGGGGATTTTCAGTACGCAGCGGTTTGCCCTCAACCGCAGGCAAGCGCAGACTGGCTGCTGATCCAATTACAACAGCTTATGGATGCAGGACAGCCACGCCCCGATCGCATCCGTGTTTTTCGACCTCAAACCCTCAATTTGCTAGAAACCGTTGGCAAGCATCTGGGAATTCACATCGAAGCAACCCGACGTACACCGACTCTTAAAGGCTGGCTGGAAGAAAAAGCACTTCAACATCCCACGCAGGCAGGCTTTACCGGACAACCGTATCAGCCACTCGCACTTGAGAAACTGCCGCCAGTGCCTCTATCAGACACACTGTGGGGCGATCGCTGGCGCTTTGCTGCCTTACCTGCTGCTGAGCTAGTCGATGCCTTCAGCGATCGTATGATCCCTATACTGTCTATGCCAGAAGCGTTGCTGCCACTCAACTTAGGGCTGGCGTCTACCGTTCCCGTTCCTGGTGTAGTCATCGATGGCGGGCGGCAGTCAATGCGATTAGCAAGCTGGCTGCAACAAGCCAAACCCGTTTCGCTAGGCTATACTCCTGGCGCACCGGATGGGTTAGTTCTAGAAGCAGGTTTAGCCGATCGCTGGATTCTCACCACCTTTGAAGATGCCGAGGTCGCTGCGGCTGGACGAGCGTTTGAACAGCGCAAACAACTCAGTCAAGGACTCCATTTCCTGCTAGTGCAACCCGATGATTCGGGAGCAACCTATAGTGGTTTCTGGCTATTGAAAATAGAGGATTAAAACGTTATGTCAGACCGCAAGGCAGGCGATGAATGCAGCATTTCATCTACTGGCATTTCCTGCCCTATACTTGCTTCTCGAAATTCTGTTAGTAGATTTCTAAGAGACTCAAATACCCAATCAGCCTCAGTACCCCAGTTGTGATTTTGAATCAGTAACTGGTCATTGGGGCGTCCACTCAAGCGAGATGATCATGATCTCACCCTCAAGTAATCCCAAGCAATTTAGTAACAGGCATTTGAGGTTGGCGATCGCTGAGATCTTGCCTTCTCATTGACATGGGGTGACAGAACACGGTACACCATGATTCAACCGTTACAATCAATTTTTCACAATGCAACGTTTTGCAAACTTCAGGTTTCATCAGCGTCAGGAGGGATGGGCATGGATGCCAGCTTAATCGTGTCCAACATCCTGAACCCACCCATTCTGTTTTTCTTTTTGGGGATGACGGCTGTTTTAGTCAAATCCGATCTGGAAATCCCTGCGCCTGTCCCGAAACTCTTTTCACTGTACCTGCTGCTTGCGATCGGGTTTAAGGGAGGGGTGGAGTTAATCAAAAGTGGCGTCACTCAGGAAGTCATTTTGACGCTCCTGGCAGCGATGTTGATGGCGTGCGTCGTCCCGCTGTACACATTTTTTATTCTAAAGTTAAGGCTTGATACGTATGATGCAGCCGCGATCGCAGCCACCTACGGTTCCATCAGTGCTGTCACTTTTATCACAGCCAGTGCGTTTCTGACGGAACTGGGCATTGCGTTTGATGGCTATATGGTCGCAGCGTTGGCTCTGATGGAGTCTCCAGCAATCATTGTCGGCTTGCTCCTGGTAAGTCTCTTTACAGTCGATGAAAAGCGCGAGTTTTCCTGGTCTGAGGTGCTGCAAGAGGCATTTCTAAACAGCTCCGTCTTTTTGCTCGTAGGCAGCCTTTTGATTGGTGTGTTGACGGGAGAGCGTGGATGGAAAGTGCTAGAGCCTTTCACTCAGGGACTGTTCTACGGCGTTTTGACCTTCTTTTTGCT
>JBBSHC010000561.1:0-3354 GCA_038253425.1 Leptolyngbyales cyanobacterium
ATGCCAAAATGATGAAGTAACAGCAGGTGATGGCGGTTGAATGATCGGTTTCTAGTAAAACCTGCTGAGTTGTAACGGGCGATCTCAGACTGCATGACTGACAACACAGACTTGTTTTAGCACTCCCATTGAAACAACTTGCTCTCGTCAATTCTCCGCGCTGCCTCTTTGTCTTTGATGTCACTCAGATCCTATGACTGAAGCTTTGCCAAAATCGCCCGAACCTAGCACTGCGCCGCATGCCGGAGACGACCACCTCAAGGAAGCAGGAATCACTGCGTCTCGATCGACCAACGAAGCCCAACGCTTAGAAGCACTCCAGCGGTACAAAATTCTCGATACCCCACGGGAAGCAGCCTTCGATCGCATCACGGCACTGGCAGCGCGGTTGTTTGATGTACCCATCGCCTTAGTGTCTTTAATTGACGCCTCAAGAGGTTGGTTTAAGTCATCCTATGGCTTTGATCAGCAGGAAGTAGAGCGAGATAACACTATTTGTAGCCTTGCCATTCTAACTGACACGGTTTTAGTCATTCCTGATACACGGCAAGACGATCGATTGCTTTGTAATCCATTTGTACAAAGTGAGCCGGGTTTGCGTTTCTATGCGGGTGCGCCGTTATTGACCCATGATGGCTTTAATCTAGGCACGCTCTGTCTGTTAGACATCAAACCGCGTGATGCCTTAACCGCTGAGCAGGCGGCAACGTTGAGCGATCTTGCTGCAATGGTTGTAGACGAGCTAGAGCTAAGACTGGCAGCCCACAAAATTGCTCAAATTGATGCGGCGTTACTGGAAGTGTCTCACGGCGTTTCCACTGTAACGGGCGAGGCGTTCTTCCCGGCACTGGTGCAACACCTGACAACCGTTTTAGGTATTGACTATGCCTATATTGGTTTGGTGAGCAACGGTCTGGTGAGCGGTGCTGAGCAGGCAATGATTCACACGATCGCTGCCTGTGCCAAGGGTCAATTGATCGATAATTTTGCCTACCCGCTACAAGGCACGCCCTGCGAAATGGTGTTTCAGCAACGCAAACTGTGTTCCTACCCTAGCGGTGTGCAAACGCTCTTTCCCAACGCGCCGCTTTTGAAACCGCTGGCGATCGAAAGCTATGTTGCCATACCGTTTTTTGATTTGGCAGGCGCACCGTTAGGGTTGTTGGGTGTGATGGACGGCAAACCACTGGAAAATATGCAGGTGACAGAATCGCTGTTGACAATCTTTGCCCTACGCATTGTTACAGAACTGGAGCGACAGCAAGCAGAAGTAGCCCGACAGCAAGCGCGGCGTGATTTAGAACAGTTGGTGGCACAGCGCACAGCAGAATTATCCAGCGCCAACCAATTGCTGCAACTAGAAGTCAGTGAGCGGCAGCAAGCTGAAATTGCCTTACAGAAGGAACAGGAGCTACTGAGGGTCTTGCTGGATCATGTGCAGGCAGGCATTGTGGCGTGTGATGCTGACGGGATGCTGACGTTGTTTAATTGGGCAGCACGAGACTTTCATGGACTGCCCGAGCAACCGCTGCCACCAGACCAGTGGGCGGAGCAGTATGACCTCTATCTGCCAGATGGCAAAACACCCATGCTTAAAGAGGCAATTCCTTTGTTTCGAGCGTTGCAGGGGCAGCCCGTAGAAAACGTTGAAATGGTGATTGCACCCAGGCAGGGAGCAGTACGGACGCTGTTAGCCAGTGGTCAAGCGATCGCTGATCAGCAGGGCAACAAGCAGGGTGCGGTGGTCGTGATGCACGATATCACGGAGCGCAAGCAAGCCGAAGCAGAGCTTTTAATTTCAGATGCGGCGTTGCAGCAAATGCCGGATGCGATTCTCTTAACAGATCTGGATGGCACGATTCAACGCTGGTTGGGCAATGCCGAGCAAATTTTTGGTTACACAGCCGCTGAAGCGATCGGTCAACCCGTCAGTTTTCTGCATCATCCAGAGCTTAAAGACACGATCGCCACGCAGATGATCCAGTCTCTTCAAACGAAGGGTGTCTTCTGTGGTGAAGTGTCCTGTGTGCGGAAGGATAGCACAGCGGTAGCGATCGAAACAACGTCTAAACCTGTGTATGACCAGGCTGGCAAACCCCTTTTCTTTGTTGGTATTAATAAGAACATTGCCGAACGCAAACAGGCTGAAGCCGAACGCGCTCAACTCATGCGACAACAGGTGCAAGAGCAGACTGCTCGGTTAGAAGCCGAAGCTGATCGACAGCAAGCCGCCTTTCTCGCTGAAATTAGCACGGTGTTGTCCTCCTCACTAGACTATGAACAAACGTTGGCGATCGTTGCTGCCCTGGTGGTACCATTCTTTGCCGATTGGTGCGCGATCGACCTGCTGCGATCGGAGCAAGCCATTGAGCGGGTTGCGGTTGCTCATAGTGATCCAGAAAAAGTGGCATTAGGGTGGGATCTACATCGGCGCTATCCCAGTCAAATCGATGCAGCAGAAGGCGTACCCAAAGTGCTCCGCACCGGGAAAACCGAGATGGCAGTCGAGATTTTGGATGAGGCGCTGGCAGCAGCAATGCATGAGCCTGAGCATCTGCAAATTCTACGCGCACTGGGTTTGAAGTCTTACATTATCTCGCCGCTCACAGCGCGGGGACAGATCTTAGGTGCGATCTCCTTTGTCATGGCAGAGTCAGGTCGCCGCTACAGCCCAGTAGATTTGGCATTAGCACAAGATCTTGCCCACCGAGCCTCGATCGCCATTGACAATGCCCGCCTCTATCAAGAAGCCCAGCAGGCGCAGCGAGATGCCGAACAGTTTGCTAATCGTACTGCCGTTTTACAGCGTATTACCGCCGCACTCTCTCAAGCGCTGACCCCGCAGCAAGTCTCCGAGGTGGTCATGAAGCAAGGCATTGCAGCCTTAGGAGCAACGGCTGGCTCGATCGCGCTGCTAGACGAGCAAGGGGCATCGCTTGAAATACTTCAGGCAGTCGGTTATCCGGCATCGGTGCTCAGCCAATGGTCTAGCTTGGCAGTAGATGCACCCGTACCGCTGGCAGAAACAGTCCGCACTGGAGAGCCGCTCTTTTTAGAAGCGGGGGATGCTTTTTTTGCCAGGTATCCGCAGTTGGTTGATGGTATCGCCACGACGGGGCACCGTGCCTTTGCGTGTTTGCCTCTGGCAGCAGAAGGACGGCTGATTGGGGTGATGGGGCTTAGCTTTGGCACGTTACAAGCGTTTGATTTGAGCGATCGCACCTTCATGCTGACTCTGGCGCAACAGTGTGCCCAAGCGATCGCCCGTGCCCATCTCTATGAAGCAGAACGTATTGCCCGTAATGATGCTGTACGTGAAGCCACCCGCAGCGCCGAGGCAAACCGGATCAAAGA
>JBBSHC010000562.1:0-3351 GCA_038253425.1 Leptolyngbyales cyanobacterium
CGTCTGCTTTAAAACAAGCCAGTGTTGTTGTGGCTTAAGATTTTTCTAGCCCTAACGCTTTTCGTACTGCCATTAAAGTAGCGCTATGCCACTTTAAATACGACTTTGAGCGTGTTGAGACTGAAGTTCACTGGCGTTGTGCTTGAACCATGTTTTAAACCCCGTCAGCTTGAGACAAATTCAGGCGAAGTCATTTAAATTGCAAAAGTGGCTGATGTCAGTTTGATGGGCGATCGCACAAGGCAGACGCAAGGTAGATGTAGCCGAGAACTGGATGTGCTGCAATTTGTAAGTAGAAAGATTACTGCCTACGGTTACTACCGTCTAATTAATACGGCTTTCCTCACTGCTAGAGCGGCTTTGTGAACGATACATTAGCAGTATTCGATACACAAAACTACACATCATTTGAAGGGGTGCCGACCCCATCCGGCAACGGATTTCACTCATCACAACTGAAGATGCTAAGTCGCACCGATGAATTCTAACCACCGCCTCGTGTGCCCTCAGTTGCTTCATTTATCGCTACAAACGGCGTGGTAGGAGACCCAATCATGTTTGAACTATTTACAGAAAAAGCCATCCGAGCGGTTATGCTGTCTCAGGAAGAAGCACGTCGCCAGGGTCACAATCTGGTGGGGACAGAGCAAATACTGCTTGGCATCATTCGCGAAGGCACCAGCCGCGCCTCACAGATTTTGCTTGGCTTGGGTGTAACGTTGCCTGTTGCCCGCCTTGAATGCGAAAAAATTACGGGTCGTGGGACGGGCATCATTCCGGCTGAGCTGCCGTTTACACCGAGAGTCAAGCGTTTGTTTACTGACGCGATGCAGGCAGCCAACCAGCGTGAGCAAAACCACGTTAGCCCTGAATATTTACTGCTGGCACTGACACAAGGCAGCGAAACCGTTGCTATCAAAGTCTTGCAGGGTCTTGATACGGATCCAGCCCAAGTGCGAGATCAACTGCTGCAAATGATGGAACATCAGTCGATCGGTGAGATGACTGCCGTTTCAGCGGGTAGTCGTCGGGATCCCTTTGCTGGCGATCGCTCGGCTACAGCTACGCTGACATTAGAGGAATTTGGTACAAACCTGACTCGGCTGGCGGCTGAAGGAAAGCTTGACCCCGTTGTGGGTCGCCAAACCGAAATTGAGCGCGTGGTGCAGATTTTAGGTCGCCGCACGAAGAATAATCCGCTTCTCATTGGCGAACCGGGCGTGGGTAAAACCGCGATCGCGGAAGGGCTTGCCCAACGCATCGTCAACCGTGATGTGCCCGAAAACCTGGAAAACAAGCAAGTCGTCAGCCTGAATATGGGTTCACTCATTGCGGGTACCCGCTTTCGGGGCGACTTTGAAGAACGCCTGAAGAAAGTTGTGGAAGAAGTGCGCTCCAATGGCAACATCATTTTGGTGATTGACGAAGTGCATACGCTGGTCGGTGCTGGCTCAACTGAAGGTGGCATGGATGCCGCCAATTTGCTGAAACCCGCTCTAGCACGGGGTGAACTGCAATGTCTTGGTGCCACCACGCTAGATGAGTACCGCCAGTATATTGAGCGCGATGCGGCATTGGAACGACGCTTTCAGCCTGTGACAGTCGGCGCACCCAGCGTTTCGGAAACGATCGAGATTCTCTTTGGTCTGCGCGATCGCTATGAGCAGTTCCACAAGGTCAAAATCGAAGATACTGCGTTGGTTGCGGCGGCTACTCTGTCCGATCGCTACATTACCGATCGCCACCTTCCTGACAAAGCGATCGACCTCATTGACGAAGCAGGCTCTCGCGTCCGGCTGGCACAAACTCAGCACTCACCGACCAAAGCGCTCCGCAAAGAGCTGCGGCAGGTGACTAAGGATAAGGAAGAAGCTGTCAACGTCCAGGATTTTGATGTCGCCGGGAAACTGCGCGATCGAGAGTTGGAGTTAGAAGCGCAAATTGAAGGGAGTCGGGAGTTGGGAGTCGGGAGTCGGGAAGCAGAGGGAGCAGGGGAAGCAAGGGAAGCAGGGGAAGCTACACCCCACACTCCAGCCGTTACCGAAGACGACATCGCCCACATCGTTGCGTCCTGGACTGGCGTACCTGTTCGCAGACTCACCGAGTTGGAGTCAGAGCAACTTCTTTACCTGGAAGATGCTTTGCATAAGCGGGTGATTGGTCAGGATGAGGCAGTCAAAGCGGCAGCGCGGGCACTGAAACGCGCACGGGTAGGGCTGAAGAATCCCGATCGCCCGATCGCTAGTTTCTTCTTCTCTGGTCCGACTGGCGTGGGTAAAACAGAACTGGCAAAAGCGCTGGCAGCCAACGTCTTTGGCACTGAAGATGCCATGATCCGGCTTGATATGTCCGAGTTTATGGAATCGCACACGGTTTCCAAGCTGATCGGTTCACCACCGGGCTATGTAGGCTACGGCGAAGGCGGACAGTTGACTGAAGCAGTACGACGCAAACCTTACTCAGTCGTTCTTTTTGACGAAATTGAGAAAGCGCATCCTGATGTCTTCAACCTGTTGCTGCAACTGCTAGATGACGGGCGCTTGACGGATGCTCAGGGTCGCACGGTCAACTTCAACAACACGCTGGTCATCATGACCTCCAACGTTGGCTCCAGAGTGATTGAAAAAGGCGGCAATGGGCTTGGCTTTGAGTTTGCCAGTCAGGCAGATGCTCAGTACAGCCGCATTCAGGCATCGGTTAACGAGGAACTCAAACAGGTCTTCCGCCCCGAATTTCTCAACCGTTTGGATGAGATCATCGTCTTCCGCCAACTCACCCGCGAGGAAGTGAAGGAAATTGCAGGTCTGCTCATCCGCGAAGTGGCGACCAATCTCACCGATCGCGGCATCAAACTAGATGTCACCGATCGCGTGAAAGATCGTCTGGTGGTTGAAGGCTATAGCCCTGCCTACGGTGCTCGATCGCTCCGTCGCGCCATCACCCGCCTGCTCGAAGATGCCCTGGCAGAAGCCTTCTTGTCGGGAACCATTAAGGACGGTGATACGGCGATCGTAGATCTGGATGATGACAATAATGTTGCGGTTCATCCAGCCGCAAAAGCAGAGCGACTGCTAGAATCGCTCACCGCGTAAAAGCAAAGCCTCCCGTGTGTCATGCAGGGGAGGCTTTATTTCTCGACAGCACCAATAGAACCGAGTGTGTTACGGAACTGGCACCGCAACTCGATTGCCAGGAACGATTTGTGGCTGATAGGAAAACACCTCGCGGCTACGGGGATTAACCGTCACCTTGAGCCAATTTACGTCATTGTTGCCGTTTGCAGCATTGTCTCCAAACGTTTCAACGCGGGTGAAGTTCTCAAGGCGCTTGCCAGTCGCGTCTAGCAACGGC
>JBBSHC010000563.1:0-3345 GCA_038253425.1 Leptolyngbyales cyanobacterium
AAGCGTTCCGTCCTCATCAGCGTGATTTGCCTGATGGGAGTTATTTTTTATGGTTGGATTGGGCTTTCCCAAGCTCCTCAACCCTCTGTACAACTGACGGCAAATCCGTCAATCGCGCAAATCCGTCCCCTCGAAGCGGAAGCCACAAAAGCATTAGGGTCGGGTAACTATAAGCCGCCCGTGCAATTGACTCTCCAAGCCGTCGATGCCCAAGGGCAAGCGCTGAAAGCTGCCAGAATACATCTGCAAATCTTTACCCTCCCCAAGAATCCCTGGTTCACCACAGATTTTCCGATTGTGGAAGGCACGAAGCTGCTGGATATTGAAGGGAATGCGCCGACGGGTCAGTTACAACTGCAACAAACCTTACCGACACGAGGTAAGTATCAACTGGTGATAGATGTCACACCGATCTCGCCCAATGCCTTCACACCGATTCACCAGACGCTAACGCTCTCGGTGCCAGAGAATGAAGCGAAATATCGTAACTTTGGCATTCTGGCAGTCATCTTGCTGGCAGCGGGGCTAGGCGGTGGTTGGATCATCGGTAGTAGACAACCCCTGCAACCAGGAGAAATAGCACCTCAGCGCGTTCAACTCTTGCTGAGTGGGGCAATTATGGTGGCGATCATGGCTCTCCTCTATGTCAACATCAGTGCTGAATTTGCCCAATCGGAGATGTCGATGGCAATGTCGCATCCAATGGAAGGCTCACCCAAAGCGGCTCAACCTGCCAAGCTGCAAAGGCAAGGACTAGAGATGCAGTTGTCGGGTGATACCAGCGCTACGGTGGGTCAGCCTGCTCAGTTACAGGTCAGCGTCGTCGATGCGAAGACGCGGCAACCTGTGACAGATGTCGTGTTCAAGGTGACAACCACGCAACTCGAAAATAACTGGGTGGCATTTGCCTATCAGGGTACCCCAGATAGCACCGGGAAACTGGCGTGGCAACAAGGGTTCTTCGATGGTGCGCCACACAGTATTGAAGTCGAAATTGCATCTCAAGCAACCTCTAAGCGGCAGTTTCAGCCTTTCAAAGTGGCACAAGACATTCCGGTCGAAGGTGTAGCTCCACCACTGTCTGTTCGGTTGATTTCGCTGGCTTACTTTACGGGAATTGTTGCTGTTGGGTTGCTGCTCGGTCTGGGGCTTCAGCAGCGTCGGCGACGTTCACGCGCTTTAGCGTTTTTTGAGTGAGTCTTCAACGGGGGAGGCTGTTGCAGGTTGGCATCCTACGTTAGATTGTTTTGCGTCTACACGTCATTGAAAATGCCTTAAATCCTCTAGGGTAGCAATATCCTGCTTGACTACCATCTCAATCCCTAGTAAGGATGATGCCGATGGTGCAGGTCATACGCATGGACATGACGATGCCGTAGCGGGGCGTGTGGGTGAGGGTGCGTGTGGGGGCTACTCACGAAGATGCCGGGATGATGATCATGCTGATGATGCTTATCGTGGCGATGTTCATGCTCGTGCCAGATGGGTTCGTGTTCATGCTCATGCTCATGCCCATCCGCCAGCGCCACACTTGCGCCTGTGTCATTGAGACGTAGTTGACCAGGCGAGAGTTTCAGTTGCACGAGCAGCAGCAACACTCCACCCATCAAACTGCCGTAGAGAAAGGAGACGTGCGGGAAGGTGCTTCCGATCCACCCCGCCAGCGGATAGGAGAGTGCCCACCACAGATGACTCCAGGCAAAAAGTGCGCCATAGACTCGTCCCTGAGACGCTGCCGGAGTGCGATCGGCGATCAAGGTCTGAGCAGGTAAATTGACTAGCGATTGTCCTGCACCTGCCACTAACCAGAGCAGCATCAAGGTTGCCAGATTGGTAGAGTTGGCAGGTAGTAGGGCAACGGTGATCAGAGTTGCGCCGATGGTAACGAAGGTTGTGCGCTCCAAACGTTGGTTGAAAGCACCAAACGCGACCGATGCCAACGTCGCGCCAATGCCAAACGCAGCCATCACCCAACCGTACTGCTGGTTGCCAAGAGCCAGCGTGCCCTGCACATAGCCCACGGTATTCACCAGAATTTGCGCTCCGGTAATGGACGCGACAAGCTGCATTGCCAGGGCATAGCGAATGAGTGGATCGGTCAGTAGCCGCGTTGTGCCATCCTTGATGTCTTGCCAGGTTCTACCCGTCGTCTTAGCTGATGGTTGTCCCGCTGACACACGTAGCTGCCCTGGCAGGGTCACGATCAAAACGGCTGCTACCAGAAAACTGAAGGCATCCAGAAAGAACACCTGCCTTGCACCGATAAAGGCTGCGACACTGCCAGCAAGACCGGGACCTAGTACAGCCAGCAGTTGATAGGTGGCACTGGAGAGTGCGATCGCCTGTGGATACTCCGCTTGCCCCGTTACTAAGGGAATCGTCGCCTGGTAAGTCGGCGTAAAGAAGGCATTGAACACATTGAGGGCAAGTACCAGCGCATAGATCTGCCAGGTCTGGGTGACCAACGGCAGCAGGCTGACAATGCCCATCCGTACCAGATGAGTGACGATCATGATGCGCTTGCGATCGAAGCGATCAGCGAGCGACCCTGCCAACGGCGAGAGCAACACAAAGGCGGTGACGCGCAGGGTTAAGGCGATCGACAACACAACCGCAGAGTCTTTACCCGCGATCGCAAACGCCAGCAGCGCTAGACCAACCCAGGTAAGTGCATCGCCCAGCAAACTAATGGTTTGAGCCGCGTACAGCCGCGCAAAAACTGGATTTCTCAGGCTGTCAAACAGCCGTAAGGCACTCGTATGCATTGGCTTCAAACCCTTTTTATGCCCCTCATTGCCACCGTTAGTGTGAGGGGATAGCTTCTATTGCTGATCTAAAATCTATTTCAAGTATATCCCCCTGGGGGGCATATTGAGATGACTGAATCATGACCAATCGCTTTGAACCACAGCAGTCTCTTCTCTCCTCCAAACAACCCTCAAACTTGCTGCTCGGAAGCCAGAGCACAGGCTTGTGCCGAATCGCCCAGTTCAATCTGAAGCGTGGCGTGTTCAATGCCGAAATGGTCGTGCAACTCTTTGCAGGTTTGAGCGAGAAACGCATCGCCAGGATGCCCTGCTGGTATGACTAAATGGGCTGTTAGCGCCGTCTCAGTGGTACTCATGCCCCAAATGTGTAAATCGTGGACTTGGTTAACGCCTGGACGCTCAGCCAGGTAAGTGCGGACAGCCAGCGGTTCCACTCCTTCTGGTACAGCATCGAGCGCTAGCTTGACCGAATCTTTCAGCAGTTGCCAAGTGCCGACCACGACCACCGCTACAATGATCAAGCTGACCACCGAATCAATCCATTGCCAGCCTGTGAGCACGATCGCAATGCCAGCTA
>JBBSHC010000564.1:0-3343 GCA_038253425.1 Leptolyngbyales cyanobacterium
GCACGACGATTAATCAAGGCGGCGGCTAAAACGGTAGGAGCCGCTTCGATGCATTGAAGCGCCCGTGTGCCGTTAGTGGTGCTGATAAAGAGGCGACGACCGCTTACCCGCTCTGGCGTACAAGCAAGGGGCGAATTGCCAAAGTCAAACCCTTCTACCTGAGAGCCGCCGCGTTCTCCAGCACGAATGCGTTTGTCGGGTGCCCAATTGTTGCTGACTTCCAGCAGCTTATCCAAATCACTAAACGCCTGTACCGCTTCGGCACCCGCCCCTAGAGCCGTCGCGATCGTGCTGGTTGCTCTTAAAACATCCACCGCGATCGCGCAGTCAGCCACGGTCGTTGTCGGAGTCAGTTCAGGTGTGTGGAAAACAAACAATTTCATGGTGGTTCGGTTAAGTGCGATGGGATGATGAGAGTAGCCTCTAGCGATCGATGTCCAACAGGCAGCAAACTGCCCTTTGTATCAATGAATACTAGTAAGTATCAATAAACACTAGCAAAATGATTATTCGGACACGAATGATACGCCAAAAGCGCCGTGGGTGGTAGAACAATTCTTAATAAAGGTTGAAGAGGTTCAGCATTACTGATAATAGATGAAAGCTTGAACACTTAAAGTTCGGATTTGCGCTCGATCAACATAACGACCGTGGTTGCTATCCTTGCTCAGGCGTCTAAAACTGGAATTTTTAATCTTGCTGCGCCCAAGTGTGGTAAAAAAGTCCTTTTAATGGCTTGATTGCTGCTCTTTCAAGCATTACTTAAAATAATTCGACTTTGTAAGCTTTATTACGAGATCGCTCGACCCGGAGGACCTAATGACCGATCGCCCCATTATTCTTGGCATCGTTGGCGACAGCGCTGCTGGTAAAACAACGCTGACAAAAGGGATTGCCCAGTTTTTGGGTCCCGAAAACGTGACGGTCATTTGCACTGACGACTACCACCGCTACGATCGCAAACAGCGTGCCGAAATGGGCATTACTGCTCTGCATCCAGACTGCAACTACCTGGATATTATGCAGCAGCATTTGTCGCAACTCCGCACCGGGCAACCAATTCTCAAACCCATTTACAACCACAAAACGGGTACGTTTGACCCGCCAGAATATATCAAGCCCAACAAGTTTGTCGTGGCGGAGGGTCTGTTAGGTTACTCTACGCGGGGCGCACGCAACGCTTACGATGTCAAAGTTTACCTTGCGCCACCCGAAGAACTACGGACACAGTGGAAGGTGAAGCGTGACACCCAAAAGCGTGGCTATACTGAGGAGCAAGTGCGCGCCGAAATGGTTAAACGTGAGCCAGATTCCGACGCGTATATTCGCCCCCAGCGCCAGTGGGCAGATCTGGTCGTCAGCTTTTACCCTGCACCTGATCATGCTACTGAAGGCAATGGGCATCTTAATGTTCGGCTTGTGCTGAGACCCAATATTCCTCATCCCGACTTAACTCAGGTCGTGAGTACGGAGGGGATGCATCACGATTCAGCGATTCGTCTGGGACTCGATCGCGATATGGGTAAACCCGTTGATGTGCTGGAGATTGACGGTCACGCAACTAGCGAACAAGTAACCAGACTGGAGCGGTTTATTTGTGACGAAATTCCGCATTTGCTGGCTGCCTGCGATCGCAGCAGTAATCCAGAACTGGGTACGGTGACGGGTACTACAGGCGAAACGCTAAAAAGCTATCCGCTGGCGCTAACGCAACTGTTGATTGCTTATCACATGCTGAAGGCAACCCAACTACATTAAGGCTGTCCTGCAAGCGCTTTTTTGATGGGATGCTTGACGGATGCTTCAGCGATCGCGCGATGCAAGCCACTTCGTCAAAAACGCACTAAAAAAGGGGGCAAGCCCCCTCATGTTGTAACTTACAGCGATGTCCAAATGTCTAAGCCACAGTCCGCTGACCGCTAAGCCAAAGCTGTGTTGTACTCAACTAAAAACCGCTGTATTTCAAACCTCAACCTGGTTCAAGCAGTTAACACTGACGAAGCTTACTTGAACGCAGTGCATCGGTTTGAGAAACGCCTGGGCACCATATCACTACTTGATGGACTTCCCAGTCTTACTCAGTAGCTTGCCGAGCCGTTGAATCGCGCCTTTTAGCCCTCTAGGGCTTGCTGCTGCTGCCTCGGTTGTTTGTTCGCCCAAACGGGTGAGTGCTTCACCGATATCAGCGCCTTTGGCAGTGCTGCGCTTGAGTAGCTGTTTAAGTTCCTTCAGCCCAGTGGCGATTTCTTTGAGGCTCTCATCTTCAGCTTTGTGTAGTAGACCATACCAATGGTCGATCGCGTCAATGCCTGCTGCTGGCTCTAGAGCAGTCAAGTCACCGTCGAGAGTTTCGGTCAGCGACTCAATCTGTTCAATGTGCTCTTGATCTTCAGCTTTACCCAGTGCATTGCCCGCTTTAGATAGAAGTTTACCCAGCTTTTGCAGCGGTGTTTTCAGCACTTTGTTGGTATCAGAGGCAATGTCACTCGTTTGATCACCAAGGGTGCAGAGGATTTCACCGATTTCGTGCCCTGTTGCTTTGCCACCCTTCAGCGCTTGCTTGAGTTCTTTCAACCCATTGCTGAGTTCTTTTAAGTCTGGCTCTTTCGCTTTATGCAAGGTGCTGTGCCAGTGGTCAATCAGATCGATCGCGATATCGGGTTCAACATCAGTCAGGTCGCCTTCAAGGTCGCTCAAAAGTGATTCCAGTTGTTGAGTATCCTCTACGTCATTCTGATCAGCGGCAATGGCTTTAGAAGAGGCATCTTTTTGCTCATGCTGCGTCTGCTGGGTTTTGGACTCTTGATTGTCTTTAGCAGCGCTCTTACCTTTAGACTCTTTAGACTCTTGCTTGCTGGTCATATTGCTAATCCCATCACGGTTGTGTGTACAGGCATCAGCTTATAAAGCGTCGGGTAGAGTTCCCTCATTCTAAGGAGCCATGTGTAGACTTGTTACGATCGCTCGGAGTTCAATCGTCAGAGGGACGTTTTGCTAAATTCTTCGCCCTGTAAGTACGGTTTGAACTAGCAAAGGCTTGTAGACAATGCTCTATTGAGCGATCGATGGCTCAGGCTCACTTCTACCGCAGTACAGAGTAACTAACCTGGAGCAGCCATTACAGTAACCAGTATGGAAGCCTACAACCCTCACAGCGATAAGAAACCATGACCGACGAGCTGCGATTAGACGAGCAAATTATCTCGCAGGCTGTGCAAACAGGTCTGTCTCATCAGCTTGAGGAGGCTGATGCTGTTACGGTGGATGTGCGAACCGACCCACTCAAAGCGGCGCAGGGCAAGGCAGATTCTGTAGCAGTAAGTGGACAGGGCGTTGTTGTGCA
>JBBSHC010000565.1:0-3325 GCA_038253425.1 Leptolyngbyales cyanobacterium
AGTGTCCCCATGCCAACGGTATCAACCGTATACTCTGGCGAATCAAAGCTCACGCGCACGTGCGATTGGGCACCGAGATTGTAAATTTCAGTCGGCTGCACCTCTTCCAAAATACGGCGGAGGGTGGTGCCATCGGTCAAATCGCCGTAGTGCAGAAACAGACGTGCTGTTTGACTATGGGGATCTTCATAAATGTGATCGATGCGATCGGTGTTAAAGGTCGAGGTGCGACGAATAACGCCATGAACTTCATAGTCTTTCTCTAGCAGAAATTCGCTGAGATACGAGCCATCTTGACCCGTAATACCCGTAATGAGTGCCCGTTTACGTTGTGTCATATTTGAATCTTGTAACCTGTGACCAAACAGCGATCGCAAAGACCTAGCCTGCTATTTTAAGCGGTGTGCCCCTCTATTGCACCGTACAGTCCGACCAAAGACACGTACAGGTTGGCAGAGAGCCTGCTTCACTCTAACCCTCACACACAGAGAAATTTATAATCTCAAACCCCTCATGCCTCGCCCCTCGCCGCTTCACCTTACAATTAAAGAAAGAGCAAGCATCCAGAACAAAGGATCGTTTTCAACGATGGATATTGTGGAGTTTTTCCAGCTTAGTAGCGGCAAGTGGTCTTCGCAGCGGACTAATCATCATTTAACAGTGAACCAGACAGAAGGAGGCAAAGCCGATCTCCAGATTGATTTGCTGCCTAAAAACGCTCCAGACGTAATCGAACTCTGTGAACAGCACAAAATGAACCCGGAGTTAGCGCTCTGTGGGGTGCGGGCAAGCTGGAATGGATCGATGGAAGGAGACGCCACAAAGAAGACAGGTGAAACACTGCTAGTGCCGATCGCTGACTCAGCCAACCCCAATGAAGGCAAACTATTGCGCCCAAAGAGCGGTACCGAAACAATACCCGCTGTGGGTCGTTACGTCATTGGTGACGATGAATCGCTGACATTGATCACCGAAGATGAAACCATGTATGCAGAAGAGCGGCTCTGGTTTGCCAGCCCTAATCTGCGCTTTCGTACCAGCCTTTTGAAGCAGCTTGATCGGTTCAGCACGTCGTCGTTCTATTCCGAGATCCGCATGGGTGTTGTCAAACCTCCGGCTGATGCCGCTGCGGTCACTCAATCCTCTGCCGAATAAATTGCAGGGACAAACTGCATAGCTCGATGGTCACTACATTTGGCTTAGCGGTCAGCTTTCAGCGGTCAGCTTGCGGCGGTCAGCAGTCAGCTTTTTGTCAACGCCTGCTTCCCCTTCCCCTCTGCTCCCCTAGCCTCCCCTGCCCCCGTTTCCTCCTCTCCCCTTGCCCTATTTCTTCTCGATCGCTGACTGCTGACCGCTTGTCACAGCTTCTCATCGTGCCCTAAGGCAGTACTATCGATCGGTGCTTGTTCTAACGGCTGAGCCACGGCTTTCAATTTGCTATGAAAATCTGACGCTTCAGGCTCTGGGGTGAACTGATGAATGGGGTGCTTGCTCGAAACATCGGTTAGCCAAAGCGGTTGATAGCGTGTTGTGAGATGTAGACTTAGCTTTGGTTTCAGTGCATACGTCATTAACCCAAAACTTGGAAGAATGCTTTTAGCATTGAACGGCTGGTCGCTAACCTGCTGCAAAATGCGTGTGAGCGGCGTCACTACGTTCGATTTTGTTGACTGGCTGAGTGATCGATCGGGTTCAATCAGGGGCATCACGGACTCTTTAACCGTAGGCGCGATCGCGTCTTGCTTTGCCTGGTCGCCGTCTTCACACTCACTTTGCTCCAAGTCAAAAGGGTGGGATGCTGCTGGAACAATGCCCATAGCTTGCGGCGCATCCGGTTGCAGGGTCAACGGCTCTTCGGCACCTTCTAACGCCTCAACGGCTGCTGATTCTTCGATCGCCAGAGATGCCTGATTTTCCGGGCGCAACTTGTAGGAGTAGAGTGGCAGCAGCGATCGCTCGTTTGCAGCAGGTGTAACGGCATTGATCGGTTCAACCGAGGTCTCGCCATGCTCACCAACCCCTGCTTCACTCATTAAGACCTCACCATTGAGTGCCTTGATCGCTAACAAGGCTTCAGCATCATGCAAAGTAGACGTTGCTTTGAAGCTTGGTAGCTGAAGTGCAACACTGTGGTAAGGCAATTTGGCTAACGTTGCTGCCGCAACAGCAGATGATGACAGGCGGGCGGCTGATGGTAACGACTCTGGCAGTAAAAGATTTTGCGGTAACTTGTCACAAACTAACCGCTCAAACTCGTGGTTGAAGTGATAAAGCGGCTGATTACGTCGTTGCCACAATGCCAGAATTTGCTCGACTGAAATCGCTTTGTATCGTCCCTGGTAAAGGGCTTCGATCGCCGCTAGTCGGATCCAGTTCACCGGATAATGCTCCTGCCAATGCGACAGCAACTGAGCGATCGTATCGTCACCCAAATCAAAACTATAGTGACGCAGCAAATTGGCTGCATACTCAGCAGAGTCAGTAGAACGTTCTGTGGAGCTTTTTACCAATTCAGTCATGTGCCCTCGCGTTGGCAGAACGGCGCTGGACGGGTGAACGTCATGAGTGCATTAGTTAACTGTTTATAGCAACAAACGGCATCGATGAATGCACGTTAGCCTACCTCAAGTGTATATTTCCAATCCAAGACTGACGCGTAACGAACGCGTATCAGCAAAATTAAATCGCTGTGCCAAAAAGCAACTGTCAGGCTGAGAGGCTGTAAAGAGAATGGCGGGGGGGCAGTCAGCGGTTAGTGATCAGGAAGGAGTGGGGCAAGGGAGCAGGGGCAGGGGCAGCTAAGGGAAGCTTGGGAACAGAGGGGAAAGGGCAGGGGAGGCAGGGGCAGCAGGCGTTGACAAAAAGCTGACTGCTGACCGCCGCAAGCTGACCGCTGAAAGCTGACTACCGAAAGCTAACGACTCCAATGCATCCAGTGAGCTGTCAACCAAATCTACTCATCGCGTCGCAAAATGACACCACCTTCTACGGGCGTGATATCAGCTCCTTCAAAGGTGTCGGTGCCGCCAGTCCAGTTAAAGTCGCTGAGTTGAAAGCCGATGGCACCAATCGCAAGCACTGGGTTATAGCGCAAAACAACGGCGTAGGTGCGACGACGGTACTCCAGAATGTAATCCGTGCTGAATTGATTGTTTGAATCTAAGTTAATAGAGGTCTGGAACCCGACACGGAAGGGTCCGTAAATTTGTTGAACGATACCAAGATTCAAAATGCGGTTATCAACAGCGCGATCGAAGAAAAAAGGCGATTGTCCGCCGCCAATCAACTGGGTATAACTGATGTTGAAGGCGGTATAGTCAAAGAA
>JBBSHC010000566.1:0-3321 GCA_038253425.1 Leptolyngbyales cyanobacterium
GCCGCCTCAGCCCACCACCTTTTTTGGGGTAATTCGAGGGATTTCGCGCCTTGGGCTGCTGTTCTCCACGGGGCTATCCGCCACGCTCGCAGCCCGTCTGCTTCCAGGTCTACTGCCGGGATACTTCCTGCTGCTGGGGGTGTCCGCTACGGGCTGCATCCTCTATGCCTCGCTGAGTCGTCGCACCTCGGATCGCCTCCTGGCGCTCTTGCTGGGCGCGATCGTCTTGTTCGGTGTGGTGGGCGGGTCGTGGGATGCAATTTACTCGACATTGAGCGACCCATCGGGGCAGAAAACCGGGATTCAGGTCGGCATCGTCGGTGCCGTTTTGCTAGGAACGGTGGGCTTTAGCTTGATGCTCCAGGGAGGGCGCGATGAGTGACGGTCAAGTGACCCGATTTCACGTCGGGGTGAGTTTAGCGATCGGGCTTCTGGGGGTTGTCTGCGCGGCTGGCTCCCTTTCGCCTGGGCAGAAAAACTCTGGCAATCTAATTGCCTCATTCTTCTCAGCCGCGATCGGTGGAGCTGGGTTTGCGGGAGCCATCTACCTTTCTCAGATCGTGGAGAAAGCCGAACGCATTGAGGAACGCTTCCGGCAGCAGCAAGAAGACATTGCCTATGCCGAGAACCAAACCCTCGCCCAAGCCAGAATGCAGAAGCTGCAACTTCGAGAAGGGGCAAAGCTGCAAGTGGATGAACTGATTGCCCAGGACGAAGCCCAGCAATACTACGCTGACCATCTAGGAATGCCGATCGAGGCGCTCTACTCCGAAGTGGATGAAGACGATGCACCAGAGAAGTTAGAGGCCGCGAAAACCACGCAAAAATCAATCCCTCAGCCTGAAGCGTCAGTTTCTCAGCCTGACGCGACTCCGTTGCCTATTCCTGAAAATCCTCACCCGATTACTCCGATCTCTCAACCGCTTGAACCTGTTCAACCAACTGTTCAAGCGACTCCAGTCGTTCAAGAAGGCATCTGTCAAGCACTCGATGAAATTGTCGTCACCGACATTTCCACCGTGTTTGCCTCTGCGACAGGCACGGGGAAGAGCGTCTCTGAGGCTTACATTCTCAATCGGATGTTTGCCAAATTTCCTAACCTCGAAGCTTGGGCAATCGCTCAAAAGAACGATTCCTTCTGCGGACTGAGAGAACGAGGCAGAACTGCGCTGTTTGACCCCCTCGACCCACTTTTAGCCTTCGCCGCGATCGACGAGGTTTACAACATCTTCGACCGCCGTCGCCGCTCCCCTGAAACTGCCCGCTCAGGATTCAAGGCTCAACCCGTGCGGCTGATCCTCTCCGATTGGCATTCCATCTGGGATACCTGCCGTGAAGAGAAGTGGTACAAAACCAACTACTCCAAGAAGCTCTCCACGCTGGTCACAGTGGGTAGAGAAATGAATGTTTGCTTGCTGGTAGACACCCAAAGCTACAACGTGGCATCGCTGGGCATTACCGAAGATGCCAACATTCGCAGCAACTTAAATATCTTGTGCCAGGGCTACACCTGGACTGACGACCAGGGCAGGCAGAGAGGCGACTTTAACATGATTCGCAACCTGCTCAAGAACCGCTATCTCGTCCCCGTGGATAACGACTCCTTGATTGAGCAACTAGAAAGGCTTAAACCAAAATCAATGGAAGTCAAGACCCCGATCATCTTCTCCACGATTGGCAGCAAGCTACAACTTTTACCAGACCTGAAAAGCTTCAAAGCCATCGCCTGAAAGTAGAACGACATTCTATCCCCGATTCGCCAAAACTCCTGAACTCCTTACCTCCAAATCACCATGAGCAATTTCACCTCTTCCAAAACGTTCTACTTTTGCCATCGGTTGCACTGGAATTGCTGACTTGCAGGTCGAACGTTAGTCGAACGCTCAAAAAGTAGAACACTAGAACGCAGTAGAACGATGAGACGACGACCCAAAGACCCATTGCCTCACTTGCCACCCGTTTTAAGCCTGGACATTGAGAGTTTCAACACGTTTACCCGACGTGAAATTGCAGAGATGTTCGGCAATATTGAACCATCGATCATTAGCAAGCACTGCATGGCGCTAGGCATCACCTGTTATGAGAAAGTGCCCAGGGCAGATATCTGGCGATTGTATGTACTGGCTTGCTATAAGCGGCTTTATCCCTACGCCTCTCGCAACAGCTTTGTCCGATTGTGCCAAGACAAAGGCGATGCCGCTGCCCTGGCGATCGTGGAGATTGCGGGCGGTTCCCGTGAAGACTGCGACGACCTGATCGAGCGCTTCATCGCCAAAAAACAAACCAAGCCCCTACTTGTCTAGAAGGAGTCATCATGTCTGATTTAGTCAAATCCGACTCGCAGCCGCCTGTGACCACCCAGCGTAAACATCAGCGTGAGCAGAAGATCAAACCCAAGTCTCTCGAAGCGTCTAAGTTTGATGTAGACACAGAAAACGATTTGACAGGCGTAGCCATTGCCGCCGCCGATGCCCCCTTCGCTAAAGCCTATGCAGCGTATACCGATCGCTTTGCCAGCAATCTAAAAGACTTCCAGAGCTACGTCAAAGGCTCTCAGCAAAAGGTCAGCGAGATGCTGAAACAAAGCATTTTAGAGGTCTACGACCTAGACGAGACCGAAATGTATGGAGAGCCAGAGGATGGAGAGTAATCGCCCGGTTCAGGTTGAATTCACCCTCACTCAGGACGGGCGACTCGATTTCAAATCCTGCAACGGAGACACTGAAATTATCTACGAGCTAACCCGCCGTGCCCGTGAACAGGCAGAAGCCTATCGACGAGCGCAGATGCGAACCGACCCCTTAACGATCGTCAGTCTTGGCATCATGGGCATTCTGACCCTGTTAATGTGCGGTATCTTTGCCCAGATGATCATCACGCGTCCTGCGCCCCAAACTCCGCCTATTCATCGGTAGCCTCGCCTTCTAATCGGCAATGAAAAAGATTAAGCCCCCTACCCCAGACATTCCAACGCTTGATCTCGGACTAGACGAGGATCACGCGTTGGGTGCTACTGTGGCGGATGCCAAAATCGCTGCTATGCAGCAAGGGTTTGACGATCGCTATCAGAAGGGCGTAACGAACTTTTTTCAGCAGCAGTGTGGAGAGCACTGGGAATCAGACCGACGACTGGGAGCGCAAATTGCGTCTGCAAGACTGGAAGAGCGTCGTCGAACTTTACTGACAATAGCCCTTAAAACCAGCCTCTTTACTGGAGTGTCTGGTTTGGCAGCGTTGATGGTCGGATTTTCTCCGGCTCAAAGCGCGACTGTGTTTATTCCCTCCACGCTTGCCGCTATTTGTACCTCTCAGAAACGATGA
>JBBSHC010000567.1:0-3317 GCA_038253425.1 Leptolyngbyales cyanobacterium
ACCAAATCGTTTTCCTGATCAACATACGCCTTCATAAACAAGAATTGGGCACTCAAATCATTAACGTATTCGAGAAGCTGCATGCGCTTAATCGTCTGCTCAAAGGAGTAGTACGTACTGATCAAGACGCCCCTACCAGAAATCTGACGAACCGTTAAATTAGGCTTTCTAGGATGACGGCAAACAATTACGTCTTCGCTTTCTTCAACGTGGTAGCCATTAAACTCTAGATGGTTCCGATAGCGGGCGAGCGGATGAGCAACGGCATCGCTAATA
Organism: Leptolyngbyales cyanobacterium; assembly: GCA_038253425.1. GTDB lineage: Bacteria > Cyanobacteriota > Cyanobacteriia > Leptolyngbyales > Leptolyngbyaceae > Stenomitos. The sequence continues at coordinate 277 of JBBSHC010000567.1, forward strand.
TTGATCTCTTGCATAGGTGTTAGATCTCAACGCTAGGTGACTAGAGGACGAGGGGCTGTGACCGCCTCACAAATTAATTAAATTTAGCGTTCCCCAGAAAGAGGGAAGTGAATCAACGTTAGAGTCGTTAAAGATCTGTGTTTGCTGTGATTCATGACGGATTCTGCTTCTGCTTCCGAGTTCACCAGTGGGCTACCGGAACGCCTCATTAAACATGCGGTTCGCTATGCCGATCATCGGTCGGTCGATCGCGCGTTGCTGACACCGATGATTCGCCATTATGTGGAGCTGAAAGACCAGTATCCCCATGCGCTGCTGCTGTATCGAGTGGGGGATTTTTTTGAGACGTTTTTTCAGGATGCGATCGCGGTTGCCCGTGAGCTAGAGCTGATTTTGACGGCAAAAGACGGTGGCAAGGACATTGGCAAAGTGCCGTTGGCAGGCATTCCGCACCACGCGCTCGATCGGTACTGTGCGCTGTTGGTCGAAAAAGGTTTTGCGATCGCGGTCTGCGACCAGATGGAAGATGCGGCTGATGCCCAGGGACAGTTGGTGCGGCGTGAAATTACCCGTGTCATCACCCCCGGCACCATTCTGGAAGAGGGGATGCTGAATGCCCGTCGCAACAACTTTCTGGCAGCAGTGGTGATGGCTGGAACCCATTGGGGGCTGGCGTATGCCGATGTTTCTACAGGCGAGTTTCTGACCACGCAAGCACAGGATTTAGATCAACTAACTCAGGAACTGATGCGGTTGCAGCCGTCGGAAGTGCTGCTGCCTAGCAATGCACCTGACTTGGTGAGCCTGCTACGACCGGGCGAAAAATCGGAGCATTTGCCTGCCTGCCTGCCCCATCAGTTTTGCTACACGCTGCGATCGCAAGCGCCCTTTGTGCTGACAGAAGCACGGTTTCGGCTGCTGCAACGCTTTCGGGTGCGATCGCTTGAAGGGATGGGCTGCGAACATCTACCGCTGGCAGTACGGGCAGCGGGTGGGCTGTTGGAATATGTCGAAACCAGTACAGAAAAAGGAAGGATAACGGATAGAGGCGACGGCAGAAAGGATAAAGGCGAAAAGATAAAGGATAAAAGTAAAGCAGTCGGTGATCAAGGTGACAGTAAAACGTCGTCCGTCATCCATCCGTCCGCGCTCAAAACGTTTCCGCTCCAGCCACTCTGTACCTATACGATCACCGAATATCTGGTCATTGACCATCAGACGCGCCGCAATTTAGAAATCACGCAAACAGCGCGAGATGGCACATTCCACGGATCGCTGCTGTGGGCACTCGATAAAACAGTCACGGCAATGGGCAGTCGGGCGCTGCGACGCTGGCTCCTGCAACCCTTACTGCACCTGACGGCAATCAACGATCGCCAGGACACGATCGCAGAACTGGTGGCGAACGGCGCATTACGGCAGACTTTGCAACGGTTGCTTAAGCAAATTTATGACCTGGAGCGGCTGGCAGGTCGGGCTGGATCGGGTACGGCGAATGCCCGCGATTTAGTGGCTCTCGCCGATTCCTTGGACAAACTACCTGACCTGGGGCGATTGGTTGAAGGAACACGATCGCGCTATCTGCAAGACCTCCAGACTGTCCCGCCCATCCTGGAACATTTAGGGCAGCATCTCCATGCCCATCTAGTAGAAACACCACCGCTCTACCTCACCGAAGGCAACCTCATTCGATCGGGCATCAACCCACAATTAGACTTGTTACGCCAGCAAATCGATGCCGACCAAGACTGGATCAGAAACCTGGAACTTGTGGAGCGCGATCGCACGGGCATCTCCACCTTAAAAGTGGGCTACAACAAAACCTTTGGCTACTACATCAGCATTTCTCGCAACAAAGCCGGACAGGTACCCGATGGCTATACCCGCAAACAGACGCTGACCAATGAAGAACGCTACATCACTCAAGACCTGAAAGAGCGCGAAAGCGGCATTCAGTCAGCCCGCGAAAGCCTTAACCATCTGGAATATGAGCTTTTTGCTGACTTGAGATCGCAGGTTGGCGAACAGGCAGAACTCATCCGCACTGTGGCACGAGCCGTCGCCGCGATCGATGTCCTCTGTGGCTTGGCAGAACTCGCTGTATATCAAGGCTACTGCCGCCCCGATATTGCCGCTCACCGCGAGATTGCGATCGTTGAAGGTCGTCATCCCGTTGTCGAGCAATCCCTGCCAGCCGGGTTCTTTGTACCCAATTCTACGGAGTTGGGGAGTGGAGAGTGGAGAGTGGAGAGTGGGCGAGTGAAGGAAGCAGGGGGAGCAAGAGACGCAGAGGGAGCAAGAGAGGCAGAGGGAGCAGGGGAGGCAAGAGACGCAGAGGGGGCAAGAGAAGCGGTGGGAACGCAGACAAGCGGTAATGGGGACAGCCAAACTCCCGACTCCCGACTCCCGACTCCTGATTTAATCGTTCTCACCGGACCCAATGCCAGTGGCAAAAGCTGTTACCTGCGTCAAGTTGGACTCATTCAACTCATGGCACAGGTTGGCAGTTTCGTTCCTGCACAGGCGGCAAGTTTGGGTCTTTGCGATCGCATCTTTACCCGTGTGGGTGCGGTAGATGACCTGGCAACGGGACAGTCTACCTTCATGGTGGAAATGAACGAGACGGCAAATATTCTCAACCACGCCACGCCGCGATCGCTCGTCCTGCTGGATGAGATTGGGCGGGGTACGGCGACGTTTGATGGACTGTCGATTGCCTGGGCAGTGGCAGAGCATCTAGCCACTGAAATTTGCGCCCGTACCATCTTCGCCACCCACTATCACGAACTCAACGAACTGGCATCCATGCTGCCCAACATCGCCAATTATCAAGTCGTTGTCAAAGAGTTGCCTGACCAAATTATCTTTCTGCATAAAGTGCAGCCAGGGGGAGCCGATCGCTCTTACGGCATCGAAGCAGGGCGTTTGGCAGGTCTACCCGCAGCGGTGATTCAGCGGGCACGGCAAGTGATGGGGCAAATTGAAAAACACAGCAAAATTGCGATCGGCTTACGCAAAGGCACTCACACAGTGCGTGAGAA
>JBBSHC010000568.1:0-3311 GCA_038253425.1 Leptolyngbyales cyanobacterium
AAGGGCATCTTACCTCTGGCAAAAAATAGCTCTGGTGTGGTGCCGCTGCTCAGTCTGTCGCCTGTATCAGTTGCACTCTTATTTTTTGTGATAACAATAAACCCTTATGGCGCTTATGCAGGGAGCGATGGGTGCTCCAAATTCCGACTGCCGACTACTTTTGCAGGAATACCAACAGCGATCGAGTAGGGCGGGATATTTTTAGTCACAACCGCTCCGGCTCCAATGACGCTGCCCTGTCCAATGGTCACGCCATCCAACACGCTGACTCGATGTCCCAGCCAACAATCAGCCTCAATCGTGATGCCCTTTGAAGTACCACCCTGCTTACTGATTGTTATGGAGGGAGCTTGATAATTACGGTTGGTTGCCACAATGCCCACATAGGGCGAGATGAGGCAGTCCTGTCCAATTGACACAGAACCAATGCCCAAGATCCAGACATGACTGCTAATAAACGTCCGATCGCCAATCTCGATCCTGGCACTGCCGTAGGCTTCAATTTCCACACCGCGTCTGATGAGCACAGGGTTCCCAATGCGGATACTACTAGCAGGCGCTTGCGCCTCCATAGAAGCGCCTTGCAGAATGCAAACATGATCGCCAAGTTCAAGGTGAGCCGCACCTAAGAGGTCAACCCCTTCCTGGATGTAAACGGCTTGACCCATCTGGTGCAGCATCTTTCGGTAGAGAAAATGCCGTAGTGCTGCCCCACCCGGTAAAGCTGGAATCATCTTAATCATTGATTTGATCGCTGTCTCTTGCCTCATTACTCGTCCTACGTCAATTGTTTCGTGCTTGCACCAATCCAGCTTGGCAAGTGGAAATGAAATTGACATGAAACTCCTTATTGATTAGGCTTGCACTCTTTGAAAGAGACTTTGCAGCTTATTTTTTGGCAACTAAATCATTCACTGCCCGCTGCAAAGCTGCCAAGGCGCGATTGTAGTTGAGGACGGCGCGGAGTTTGTTGGACTCGGCGCGGATTAAGTCGGTTTGCGCGGTGATCACATCCAGTTGAGTACCGACTCCCGACTGAAAGCGAAACTGGGCAATGTCTAGCGCTTCAAGGGCTTCCTTCAAGGCGGCGGTTGCCGTTTGAATGCTGCGGGCATTTGCCTGGAGGTTTTTATATGCCTGCTCAACTTGTAGGCGAATCTGATTGCGGCTCTGGGCAAAGCGGGCTTCGGCGATCGACCGATTTTGGGTTTCCTGATCCGCCGCTGCAAACGCCGCACCACCGTCAAAAAAGTTCCAGCGCAATCTGGCACCAGCAGCATAGCCTTGCAGTGTACCAAAGGACTCATTAAACTCATTCACAACCTGATAGTTGGCAAACAGGCTGACTTGAGGCAACACCCCAGCAATCGCGGCTTTCCTTTGTTGCTGGGCAAGCTCTCGTTGGGCTAACTGTTGTGGCAGTTCTGCTCGCTTTTGGTATGCCAGCAGAATGCTCTCTTCTAGCGAGAGTTGCCATGCTCCTGCGACTTCCACTGGGTCGGCGGCACTGACAGCCGCCACTTCAGCTAAACTCAGCAGTGGTACAAACTGTCGTTGGGCAATCTCCTGCTGCACCTGAGCATCAATTAACTCTTGCTCGGCATTCCCAAGCTGCACACGGGTTCTAATAATGTCAAATTTTGTGCCCAGTCCGCCTTCCTCTAATGCCTGAGCATCAGTCAGCAGGCGCTGGACATTTTTAATGCCTGCCTGAGCGATGCGAACCTGTTCACCTGCCTGCTGCAAATCGTAGTAGGCGTTAGCAACCTCCAGGCGAGTTTGCGATCGTACCCGGTCTACGTCCAGTTGATTAAAGCGAACCTGCGCTTCTGCTGCCCGAATCCGAGCCGATCGTTTACCAGCGGTAAATAGGTCATAGCTGAGTTCGACGGTGCTGCTGAAAGCCCCAGTCGGTTGGGAATCTCTCTGCTCGTACTTCAAGTCATTCAACCGTTCTTGTGCATTGCGTTCATACGCCACCTCAGCTTCGCCACTAAGCGTTGGATACAGCGCGGCTCTAGCCTGTCGTAGCGCTGCCTGACTCCGCTTCAAGGTTAGCTCCGCGACTTGAAGTTCACGGTTATTGCGCTCTGCCAGGCGATCGCTTGCTGTAGCGTGATTGCCTGGGTTGGTTGAAGTTGCACTTCAGCAGGTTGGGTTGGAAGCTGAAGTGGGTTGAAGCGGGAGGCTGAGGAGATGCCGGAGTCGGTAGAGAAGGCGAATTGGGTACTTTCTGGGCAGTTGCCAATGCCCCGCAACTCAGGCTGATTGCAACACCAACACTCATCACCACCGCATAACAACGAAAGTCTGGCATATTGTCTTATCCAATCTCCTCACACAACTTGCTGCACGCTTCCAGTTGGATGTCCTCTGGGTGTTTGAGGGACATGTATCCTGCAAGCTACGCTTTAGCCTAAACCAATGAAATGAAATCAGGATGAAATTGATGCTGGTTTCTATATTTCATCCTGATTTCATTTTGATGTGGGACACTGCCTCTAAAAGACTCTGTAGAACGTGCTGTTGGCTTTCCAGAGTTGATCTGCCTGACCTGCTTTGAAGAGGAGAGGGTGTTTAAAGGTATGCGCTGCATTCAAACATTGGCGATCGCGGGCTTCATTACCCTATTTGGTGGCATCGTTTCCACTAGTCCACTCCAGGCTTCATCGGTTGCTGCGATTCAGCTCCGGGCGCTAGATTACTTGCATCAGGGATTAGCGAAAGCCAAGCAAGGAAGGTATCAAGAGGCGATCGCCGCTTACACGCAAGCCCTTCAATCCAACCCTAATGATGTGGCTGCTTACAGTAATCGTGGACTGGCACAGCGTGAGTTGCAGGCTTTTTCAGCGGCGATCGCCGATTTTGATCAGGTTATTCGCCTTGAGCCTAAGAATGCGATCGTCCTGTACAACCGAGGGGAAACCTACGCCAGGTTAGGAGAGCTGAAAGAAGCGCTCGCGGACTTAAACCAGGCGATTCAACTCCAGCCAACGTACCCTGAAGCTTACAACGCGCGCGGTGTCGTCTACGCGAAGTTAGGCAAACTTCAGACGGCACTCGCAGATGTGAATCAAGCGATTCAACTGAAGCCCGCTTTTGTGTATGCCTATGCCAACCGGGATCAAATTCGGGTGACTTTAGGAGATTTGCAAGGGGCGATCGCAGACTGTACGCAAGCCATTCAGTTGAGTCCTAACTTGCCGGATCTTTATTGGAATCGCGGACAGCTTTATGTCGTGGCTAGCGATCGACAAGCTGCACTCGCCGATTTTCAGAAGTCTGCCCACCTGTTTGCAACCCAAGGTAAA
>JBBSHC010000569.1:0-3307 GCA_038253425.1 Leptolyngbyales cyanobacterium
AGTGGCAATGTAGACCGCAGTCGCTTGCTTCACGGCTTGCCGCCGGTCGGACAGCACCTTTTTGCCTCTGGCATCCCTCGGTTCGTAGCGGCACTCAATGCGCCGATCGAGCAGGTCAAAGCCCAGCGCGTCTTCGCCATCGTTTGCCAGTTCTCGTACATGCCCCATACTGGCTTTGACGATCCAACCGGGACCGAGAATCTGGCTCAATTTTTTCGCTTTACCCGGACTTTCAATCAGCAACAGGTTTGCCATGTCGTCAGCGCTCGTTCAGTCCCTCTATAGTACAGGCGATCTAAGCCAGCGGAAATGGTACGCAGGTTTGCCTGACCACGCGATCAACGCTTCACCCACGACGAAGCCACTGGTAGACATTAGCAACGAGCACCTCCCTGCCGTCCCTGAAGACTTAGTTTTCTTATGTACAGACTCAGGTTGTACATAAGACCAAATCACATGCTTGGTTTCAGTCCAAGTGCTTTGCTTAGGTACAATGAGCCGTTTCTGATGTACACAACCAAACACCGCCCACTCTGCAACTCTGAGGCAGCGCTCGTTACCCAAGAAAAAGGTTCTGTACATCAGAGAACAAGCACCCCGCTGCACGCGCTGGCTTTGCCTTCCCCTTTCATGCCACTTGTCGCAGGTGTTTGCCCACATACCGACTCTTCAGCTTACCGTCCTCGCGCCAGTAAGCGTACCAATAGGGACCATGCAACTCGCCCTGCGCTCCCGCACACTTACAGCCTACTTTGCCACAACGCACCCGTTCTAATTGATAGAGACGATCGCCCAAAGGCTGCGTCTCCACAACCTCCCGACCGCTGGCTCCGCTTACGGTTGGAGTCGTCGTTTGTTGTTCCAACGCTTGGACGATCGCACCCAGTGCGGCATAAAGCTGTTTTGCCTGCTCCAGGTGAAGTTGACTGAGTGCAGCACGGAGTTTGTCGAGATCAGGTCGCTTGGGCATGGTGACTCCGACACCAAATGATGGTGTTGAAAAGAACAGAACAAACGTGTGTGTGGCTGAAACCATACATCAGAAAGTAGGGTTGTCCCGAAGCAGCATCGGACGACAGCTAGGTGTGAATTGGGGGAGAATGGTTAGTGCTGTTGTCGTGGTTGACAATGATGCCTGTTTTCAGCCTGTCTCTCATGGCTGGGCTGAAAACAGGCATCATTGTCAACATCTGGGGGCTGTGACGCGCTCGTTGTGCGGCTCAATTGCCCTAGCCAAAGCCTCAACTCCCCATCGGTCAGCATGGTTAAACGAGCCTTGCCAAACTGTTGCTGGAGGTCATGACACACCTGCGGCTCTGACCATACCAAGCGCTGAAGGTGTGTCTTGATAGCCACATCAAGGCTTGAGCGATCGACTAAGGTTGCTTCTGGTGGCAGCCGCATCAACAAAGCAGACTGCAACTGATTGGTATCCAGAACACCTGGATTGACCTGCACCCATACCAAGGCTTCTGCAACCAAAATGGGATCGCCTGAAGTGAGGAACTGCTGCATACGTGTGATCTGTCGTTGTCGTCCTGCCTCAGCTTTAAGTCGTTGGTGCTGTAAACGAGCGTTACGAGTCGCTGAGGGCAAGGCTTTCTGCTGAACACCTTGCCTTACTTGCTGTGGTTCAGTAGAGAGAGGCTTAACAGCTTTTGCTGCCGTGTGACTACTGTTCGCAGCGGTTTTAAGCAAACGACCATCGCGGAAGGTCTGACTAGCAGGCTGATCACGACCACTGCTAGAGCAGTGGTTTAGCGGTAGACAACCAGGAGAGGCAGGCTCGCCATCGCTTTGGTTCGACGTAGAAGCAGCGCTTAACCCCTCAACGCCTGTGGAAATCCCCCCGATCCTCCCTACTTCAGGTAAAGAGCTACCGCCGACTGCTTGCTGAGGCGCAGCCGAGGCAGCAGGGGGTACAAGCTTATTGGTGGTGGTTGGTTGTAATAAACCATCAGAAGCGGCTTTCGCGGGTTGAGAAGGGTCAGACTTTGCAGTGTCAGGGTGTAATGTTTCAACTGAAGGTGAACGGGACGGCTCCGTGAGAAAGTGGGGGTGCCACAGGTCTTTATGTTTCGTGAGGGTGCTGTGGCTGATGCCATAGTGGACAATGGCGTGACGGCGGGCGGTGATGCCACTGGGCAAAGTGCTTTGGTTGAGCAGCTCGGCGATCGCTTGGGTAATGCGCGTACGCGCTGCCGCTTGCTGTTGTTGGTTCCAGCCTGGAGTCTTGCTTTTTTGCGCTTCCGGTTGGTCGCCATAGTGGTAGTAATGGCTCGCTTCAACGCTTTTTACCCACTCGGCGCTCTTTTGGTCGAGTTCGTGTTGGTGGCGACACCACTCGGCGTATCCAGGCAGACCCTGAGCGATCGTGCTGACCGCTTTGACGAGTGCTTCTCCTTCCAGCGGAGAGCCGCCGTTGATGACGTGGTGAAAGATGTACGCGCGCAGCGTGAGTCGCCCCAGCAGATAGTTCGTCTGTCCCGGTCCAGTCCAACCAGCCTCAATTTCCGTCTCCAAATCGCCAAGGAATTTAGCAGCGTTTTTGGAAAGACGCTTGTAAAATTTGCGCTTGCGGGTCTGTAGCACTTGCGCGAGGGTGGCGCTGGTGAGGGTATTGCGAGTCTGGGCAAACTGCCAGCGTCGGACAAAGGCGCTGGTGTCTGTGTAGGTTGCTTCCCAAGCGCCGTTGAGGATGTAGGAGCCAGGTTCTTGCAGCGGCAGACGGTGAGCCGCAAAAAGGCTGGGTTCGCCGTCTGTCACGTAGAGTTTGAGGTTGGGGAAGAGTTCGAGTTGACCGGGCTCAAGCTGGAAGCCACTGTGCTCTAGGAGTGTGGTGGTGGCGTCAGCGAGTTGATAGGAGTTTTGCGCTTCTTGAAAGGGGAAGTAGAGGTGGATGCCGCCGCTGTAAGAACTGGTGCAGGCAATATGAGTGACCAGTTCCAGCGGCTCTAGTGCCCCTAGTAGACGTGGGATCGCTTGCAGGTCTTGTTTGGGATGGTAGGGACTATCGATGTCTATATCGATCAGCAGGTAGTTGGTACGCTGACCCAGACGCACGCCATACAGGTATTTCCCTTGGCGCAGCACGCGATCGCTCAAGGGGTGCTTCTTCTCGGTTTTCCATGCAGGCTTCTCACCTGGCTGAGGGCGCTTGGACCAGATGTAGTCGTAACGGTGGGGAAAGAGGGCGAGAAACGCATCATCCCATTCCCGCACGTATGCAAATGGGGACTGGGCAGAGCCGCTAAAACGAGTTGAGGTCAAGACACTCATCGAGCTTTCACTCTTTTTTGACAGGAAA
>JBBSHC010000570.1:0-3306 GCA_038253425.1 Leptolyngbyales cyanobacterium
GATCGGGGGCTTTTTGGGCTTGTTACTTGTTAGCTTTGAACGGTTGACGCTTCAAGAAAGGCAGCTTTCTGCCCCTTTCAACCCTGTATGCCAAGCCTTCCGCAGTTTCCCCTCATCCTTTAGCCTTCATCCCTCATCCCTCATCCTTTAGCCTTTGCCTTATGTCTATCATTCAGATTCTCAAAGACGATTACCAGCGCTTCCCCACTGATCAGACTTACAGCATCTACGCCGATGATGTGTATTTCAAAGATCCCATGAATGAGTTTCGCGGCGTCGATCGCTACAAGCAGATGATTGGTTTCATCCAGACCTGGCTGCTCAATTGCCAAATGGACTTGCATGGGATCGAGCGATCGCACAACACTATCCGCACCGATTGGACACTTCGCTGGCAGACGCCTCTACCCTGGAAACCGCACATTGCCATTGCTGGTTGGAGTGAACTGACGCTGAATGAGCAGGATTTGATTACCGCTCACATTGATTACTGGCATTGTTCAAAGCTCAATGTTGTAAGGCAGCACTTTGGTATGGGTAAGACAGCAGCGCTCTAACCCCACTGACATAGCTGTGGTCCCGCATGGAAATATTTTCTGGCAGCCTGAATGAACGCCAGCGGCAAGGTATCTTAACCGCTTTATCAGCACTATTTCCATCGGTGAGCCGCAGTCCGATCGGCAAAAGGCTGATTGCTGCTCGCCAACCAAAGCTATGCGGCACTCTACTCAAAGAGCGTTGTCATCTCACTTTCTGGCAGGCTGAAGGAAGGTTTTCGTTGGATAAGCAATGCGCTGGTGATTGGACTGTTGCCACACCTCAACAAACACAGTAGCGATTTTGGACATCTCCTCACGAGTCAAACCAGAGTCCAGCAGTTGTTGATCTTGCCAGCGGGCACGGAGGATTTTGTTGATCATTGCCAGCGCTTCTTGAGGTGTTGCATCCTTGAGCGATCGCAGTGCGGCTTCGCAAGAATCTGCCAGCATCACAATCCCCGTCTCACGTGATTGGGGTGCGGGACCGTCATAGCGAAAGGCATCATCCTGTAGGGCAGGACAAGTCTTGCCCTGCGCCAATGCTGCTTGTACTTGCTGCTGCGCTTGATGGTGGAAGTAGGCAATGAGCATCGTGCCCTGGTGTTCGGGAATAAATGACTGTACCGCTTTTGGTAAACGATACTTACGCGCCATGACCAAGCCTTCAGAGACGTGTTTCTTGATAATGTCGGTACTTTTCCAGGGATCATCAATGAGATCGTGTTTGTTGGGTCCGCCCATTTGATTTTCAATAAAACCTAAGGGATCGTGCATCTTGCCAATGTCGTGGTAAAGCGTACCTGCTCTTACTAGTTCCACATTGCAGCTTAATACCCGTGCGGCGGCTTCTGCCAGCGTTGCGACAAACAGGGTGTGCTGGAAGGTGCCTGGGGTTTTAGCCGCTAGTTTTTTGAGTAGGGGGCGGTTTGGGTTTGCCAATTCAACTAAACGAATGGTCGTTACAAGGTCAAAGACTTGCTCCAGGTAGGGACTGATGCCGATCGCGACAATGCTCCACGCCAGCCCAATGAGTGCGTGAATGGCGGTTGCGCCCAATAAGGTAGATAACCCTGCACCTGAGACGACACTCAAAAGCAGGTAAAGCACACCTTGCAACAAACCAACGACTGCCCCCAGAAGGGCAAGATCTTCGCGCGATCGCAGTCGCCCCGCCATCACTCCACACAACAGACCACCAACTGCACTGGAAAGCAGGTGACTCAAGGGTACTGCCATCCCGATCGGCAAACAGAGCGCCAACAGTAGGGTTACGGTTATGCCCAGTGGCGAACCATAAAAGCTGCCAACCAAAAGTCCCACTGCTGGAAGATTGGTAGACGGAACATGGAGCACCAGCAGCAACGGTGTACTCAGAGTCAACAGCAACAGGAGCAAACGATCGCGCGATCGCATACCCGGATGGAAGCGCTGTTCTACCAGCCAATAGACACATACAGCGCCACTGATCACCACACCAAAGCCTACCAGCCCGAACCAATCGACCCCACGGCGACTCAGCCCAAAGTGATCCAATAGCGCAAAATCAGCCGTTGTAATCACCTCACTAGCACGGACAATGACTTCACCCTGCCGAATTGACACCATTTCTGGCTTGATCCCCTGCGCCGCCTGGTCTGCCCTTAATTGGGTTTGAGTCTCATCGCGGATCAGGTTTGGTTGCAGGGATGCTAACAGAATGTTTGTGGCGATCGCTTCCGTTCCAGCAGGCACCCAACCCTCGACCTGAAGCTTGACGGCATGAGTCAGCATTGACGGTGGCAAACCGACAGGAATACCCTGTGCCAAGATGCGATCGGCTATCTGAAGCGTCCGTGTTTGGATTTGCCGCCACTCCGAATCGGTGCGATCGAGCAGAGAAGGGCTATAAACAGATGCTGGGGGCGATTGAGGCAGTGCCTTAAGAGCAACCGCATATTGTGAGCGTGCCTGAGTAATTGCCTCCGTCAGTGCGGTGTAGTCTCCCGTCGAAACGGTGCGGCGGTACGATCGTAGTTCGGTCACGGCTTTTTGTTGGTCAGCATCCAATGCAACAGGTTTCAAGGCTTGCGTTTTAGCAGCTTTAACAGTGCGGGGCGGACGCTTTGCCATTGTCATCACTTGCTGCCATGCTGGTTCGGCTGCTTTGCGTAAATAGTTTTGAGTGGTAACCGACAGCATAGCGGTTTGGGTGAAGGGAAACGGACCCGCTAATTGCCTCAACTCGTTGCCCTGATTAAACTGTTGCTGAATGGTCTGCTCAATCTGCTGGTTCACCGACTGATCCCACATGAGGATAGACATGGTGTCCTTCCGAGCGGCTTTGCGCTTCTCCTCGGTCGCTTTCACATCTTCTACCATTGCAGTTTCGGGTGCAAAGATAGTCTGGGGCGCTGCTTTCCCCACATCAAGCTTCGGCGTGTTGTAAAAACGATGCCCAATCACGCTGGTTAGAGCGATAAGTGTGACTGAAAGCAGTAAAAGAGAACGAGAAGTTTTGCCTGGAGACGGTTTCGATCGGGATGGTGTGTGTCCGTTTGGTTGCCCGGATGAATCATTCGCCTTGACTTTCAGGGGCGGGTTAGAGAACCGCGATCGCGCAACGGGTAAAATAGTGTGCAAGCCTGGGTAGTCACGAACCGCTTGACGCAAGGCTGCTTTGCACGTTTTCCATAGTTGTCTGCCGTGATGTAGAGGGTGTTCTCTAAGCGGTTGTTTCAGTCGCCGAAGCAGTTTCATGGGAACACACGATCGCCCCAGTAAGGGCGGC
>JBBSHC010000571.1:0-3305 GCA_038253425.1 Leptolyngbyales cyanobacterium
AAAAATCGGAATCGTCGCCTGCTTCATCTCAATGCAAACCCTAAAGACAAACCCTAAAGACCAGTACCAAAGCAGTAGTAACGCTCCAGCATACGTCCTAGCCTAACAAGTCAAGTGTGCCTCAAGTTAGCGTACGCCGCCCTTTGCCCTAAGCAGCGATCGCAGAAACTTATGAAAAAACAACCGCACATGTTTGAGTGAGCGGTCAACAGTCAGCCATCAGCGTTGCTTGACTAAAAATCTGGGCACACTAAGGAGACCTTCGTGGAGATGCTCATGCGCCCCCATCAATCCCAGGGACAGATCCGCCCCAAAATCAGCACGATGCCTCGTCAAAAGACCGAAGCAGCCGCTTATCTGGATATTTACAAGCTGGTCAATGAGAAAACACGGCTTCAGCATGAGTTACAAACCCTTGAAGAGCGACGCGATCGCATTCAAACCCGCTTGGAAGAACTGAAGCCTCAAATTGCTGATCTTGAACAAAGCGCCCATCAGTTGAGGGATGCCACCCCTTCTAGCGCACCCTCGATCGCCAGCGTCAAAGTGGCTCCTGCCAGCGACCTCAACACCTTCTTGCTGGAGTACTAATCTGCCGTCAACAGTGAGTGAGACTGCTTTCCAGCTAGAGCGCATAACACAAAAACGTTTCTGCCTTCGTCTCACCTGGCAGCAAAAGACTCGATACGGGTAGATAGTTTTCGACTCCGCTCAAACCACAGTTTTCGGAGTGCTGAGTGCTGTCGAAGCCTCATCCCCAATTTGTAGTGACAATGTAGTCACAAACGTCTCAGCTTTTCACAGGGATGCCAACTGTAAACAGGCGCACTGTTGCTGAAACGATGTCGCTTTGTTCGCCGCATCTGGATTATCTGTATGGGCAGGCGTGGGTCGAATGGTGCCGCTAAACAAGTCATTCAAACCATAGGGCACAAAGAACTGCCATTGTCCTTGAAAATTGCAGCGCACACCAACGGCAGTCGCAGTATGCAGCCAATCAGCGATGCCGTCCTCAGTGCTGGTGTAAGATCGGCGACCCGATCGCCAGCGTGCAAAGCTTGCCTGATTTTTGACATCAAAGAGATAGTCAGGAAACTGCGCGGTGAGACTTGTTCGTGCTGCTAGCTCTTGGGCGCGATCGCCTGAAGCATCAAAGAACGCAAGATCAAAATCTTTAATCGTCAGGCTACAGTCGCCTGCAAACAGCGATCGCCACACGGTGTTTCGCACGGCTCCCCCTGCCAGCCACCAATCAGCCAGATCAAGTGCAGCGATCGCAGGTAATACGTCACCCACTGGCGAGTCCATCAATATTTTCTGAAGCTGATCAAGCTGATCCATGTCTTAGCTCTCTTCGACCGTAAGGCTCAGTCGTGCCCATTGAATGTAACAGCGCCATAACGACACACATACAGTCGATGATCTAGTCTCCAGGCATTCGTGTAAACAAGCATAAATGAAGGCTTTGGCAGAGAAAGCGGTGCGTCGATCGCCCTTTGAGATTACAGAAGGGGTTGTCATTCGCTTCAACTTGCTCTATAGTACAAAAATACTAATGGGGACGAACGAGAACAAACCGTGACAGCCTGCTACGGATCAGTATAAAGAGGAACCCATGACTGCCGCCACCAGACAAACAAAACTTAGAAAAACGCCTGCTACTGCCACCAGTACCCAGACCCTGGCACTAGATGCTGGCAATTATGACCTTAAATTCTGGGATGGTGAAGCGCATCCTAAAGCCATCCGCTCTGTCCGTTTCCAGCTTCCGCAAGGGCGAGATGCCGTACGCTACACCGATGCTTCTCCATTGATTGAGCTGCCCGACGGGACGCGTTACCATTTTGGCGCACAGGCATACAAGTATCGCCGCCAGCAGCAAACCGTAGTCGAAAACAAAGTTGAACTATCCCGGCTGCACCTCTATGCGTGTCTGGAACCCTGGGAAGGCGTAACTGAGTTTGCGATCGACATCTACGCCTCTACTCCCGAACCTGCCAAAAACGAAGATGCGATCCGGCAGCAGTTACTTGGAATGCACGAGTTCCAGCGGAACGGTTTAGATTACCGTGTGCTGGTCGAACGAGTCGAGGTAGAGCGCGAAGGCATGGGGGCTTATCACTATGCTCAACGTCTAGGACTAATCCCCGATAGCGGCTACACCATTGTGGTAGACATCGGCGGTGGCACCTGGTTGACTCGTCTGGTTGATGCCGAAGGTGATGTCATTGACGAGAACGTGATGGATCGCGGCGGAGCGTACGAACTGGCAACCTCGATTAGCTTCGATCGCCGCTTAAGCAATGCGCTCGGCACAACCGCAGACCCCAGCCTGATCATGGACGGCTTTCGGTCAGGACATATCTACGCCGATACCGAACTATCATGGCAACCCTGGTTAGAGGAACACCTTGATCCCTGGTTTAAAGGCATCTTTCAAACTGTGAAAGCGCAATATACCCCTTATATGGCGCGGGTGACTCGCTTTCTCGTTACAGGTGGTAGCTCGCATCTGATTTCGGAGCGGTTAGCAGGTCGCAAGCTCTTTGCTGTGATGACCGATCCCCAGTTTGCCAATGTTCGCGGTCTATTTCCTGTTGTGAATGGAGCACAGCTATGTATGACAACAAAGTAAGACTGAGCCAGGATGTGCTAGAAAAAGCCAGCTTGATTGCCTCTGAATGGGGCTTAAAGAACGCTAGAGCGGCTGTAGAAGCAGTATTTCGCAAGTATGCCGATGAGTATCTTGACGGTACGCAACGGACGCCCCGATGGGCAACTCAGGAACCTGTCTCTAGCATCATGGCAGCACCCATGCAGCGCGAAACTTCCGGTAACTGCGAGGCACTGAACGCGCTTGATGAATTACTGGGTCTATAGTCCTTCAAGCGATCGAGCTTTAACTCACACATAAAGAGGTAACTTCTGAAGAGAGGCGCGCTAGATCGTGCTTCTCTTTTGCCTTATGCAGAAGGTAGCCGTTAGCGCTTGACTTACAGCGATGTTCAAAGCCACAGTCCGATGAGCAAAAAGCTGATCGCTGACCGCCAACTGCTGACCGCTCACCCAACGCTATGTTGGACTCAACTGAAAACCGCTGTAATCGGTGTAAGAGATCAACACAGAGACTGCCTGACAAAGTTATTTGATCGAAAACTGTAGTCCAATGTCACTGAAATAAGAGGGATAAAAAAGCTGTAAGGCTTGATATGAATGCATCAAAGCCTTACAGCCAATCATATCTACCTCTACTATGCTGAATCGTGCCGAAATTCTCAAGCAGCAATGGACGCAAAGCCTCGGTT
>JBBSHC010000572.1:0-3297 GCA_038253425.1 Leptolyngbyales cyanobacterium
CAAAGAGTTTTATCGAGAGCTTCAATATGAATGGGCAGGCGAGGAGAAGCATCCAGATGATTTCGCACGACTTGGTCCTAAAGTTGTTCTGATTTTGGATAACGCCAGCATTCATAAAAAGCAAGCTATTTTAGATAAAATTAAACAGGAAATGCCCAATTTGTTTTTAGAATTTTTACCCGAGTATAGCCCAGACTACAATTTGATTGAATTGGTCTGGCACTCAGCCAAAGAATTCATTGCTAATCGTCTCTTTGAGTCTATTGAAGCACTGGAGGCGCTAGTCAATAAACTACTAAACGAGGGAGAGCTTGTCATCAACTGGGCACGCAATATCAAAAACAAAGGAAATGCTGTGAATGCAGTTTAGATGCACAACAGCTTATTCAATCTAACTTTTCCTATAAGGCAATCTGGTAGTGATTGACCATAGCAGTATTTTAGGTGTTAGGCGATGCCTACTGCCTGCGGCGGCAAGCTACGCGCTCCCCATTCAAGCGAGAAAATTAAGCAGGTCGTTGATCAGGCTAATTTCACGATCGCACTCAGCTTCTAAAATGTGGAGGTAGCGCTCTACGGGCTTGATAGGGGTGGTTGACGGAGCGGGTGCAGCCCCACGCCGTTCTTGCGCGAGGGCAAGGGTCAACATCCGAATCGCCATCTTCATGTTGGCGATGGGTGAACGCAGTTCGTGAGAGGTGGTGCTGAGGAAATCGTCTTTGGGTCGATCCAGTGCTCACAGTGCCTCGATTTGGGCCTGAGACTCTTGAAACAGCCGTGCTTGCCGAATGGCGATCGCGCACTGGTTCGCGACTTGCTTGACCAGCCGCAGTTCCAGTTCGTTGAACGCCTCCTCCTTGGGCTTAAACAGCCACAGATCGCCTAAAACACTTTGATCGTCACAGAGAGGATACGCCAGGATGGCACGGTGGCGCGTCGAGTGCTCAGCGAGTTCGCAGAACTGAAAATACTCGCCCTGCAAAAGTTGATGATAGCTCTCAGGCAGGCTGGTCATGGACACCACTTGACCTTGAGCCGAAGGGGACGACACGCCCTCCAGAGCAGCGGTAAACTCAGACTGGATTGTAGATGTGGCGGCACTGAGGTCATACAGTGCGGTATCACAGCAAAGCAATCCCAACATGAGGGTCAATTCCTGTACGGCTGCTTGCAGAATTTGGCTTTCGTCCAGGCTATCGCGCACTTTGTCGGTGATGCGTTTCAGACCCGCTTCAAACGCCAGTGCCTGCTGAAATTGAGCCGTGCGCTCTTGCACCCGCAATTCCAGGCTGGTGTTGAGGGTTTGCACCTGCTGATAGAGTTCCGCTTGTTGAATGGCAATGCTGACTTGAGTGGACAATTGCTGAAGTGAATCAATCTCCAACGCTTGCCACAGGCGAGGGGCAGCGCAGTGATGCGCAATCAGCACGCCCCAAAACTGATCGTCGTGCAAAATGGGAGCCACCAGATTTGCCTTCACCTGATACTGATCCAGAAGTTCGACATAGCACGGATTGAGGCTGCCGTCGTGAATATCCGCTTTGGCGGTGACTCTACCCTGACGTTGAGGCGCGACATAGCTCTCGACAAAACAGGGATCATAGATCTGGTCTAACAGAATGGATCGCCATTTCACCCAACGGATTCTGCCGTTACCGTGCCATTGCCGTCTGGTTCGACCCGGAACACGATCACACGATCGGTCTGAAGAAGCTGCCGCACATCGTCTACGATGGTCTGCAAAATCTCCTCTAAACTCAACGATCGAGCCACTTTCTGAGCAATCTGCGTGATCAGGTGCTGTTGCTCGATGCGCTTTTGCAGTTGAGTTTGTAACTGCACCGTCTTGATCGTCCCCTTGACCGCTAGCTGTAGACTCTCTGACGTAATGAGTCCCTTGACCAGATAATCTTGTGCGCCTGCTTTGATTGCCTGCACTGCCAGCGCTTCGTTCCCTTTCCCCGTCATCATCACGATCGGGAAAGGCTGCTGCTGCCCCTGAGCTTGCAGGGCAGTGAGAAATGCCAGCCCGTCCAAGTCGGGCAGCCGATAATCAAGCAAGGCTGCATCTGGCTGGTGCTGTTGCCAAAGCTGCAACCCTTCTGCTCCCAAGCCTGTGTCTATGATCGTGTAGTCATATTCCTGATCGTGCAGCAAAGACCGCCGATACATCTCGCGGTCTTCTGGGCTGTCCTCCACAATCAAAATCGTCCATACGCTGAGTCAGCCGCACGACCGTTTGTAGTTTGGCAACACCGTCTTCAGGCAGCACTTCAGCGTAATCTTCCATCAAAAAATTGGAGTAGTTGTGAATCCCTCGCAGCGGCTCCTTCAGATCGTGGGACGCAATATAAGCAAAGGAATCTAGCTCAGTGTTGCTGCGGCTGAGTTCTAAATTGATTCGTGCCATTTCGTCTGTCTGAGCCAAAATCACATCGACAATCAAACTCCGTAGCTCGATCGCTACTTCAATTTCGCACTGCAACCAGTCAAGCGACTTGAAGCGCACGGTT
Organism: Leptolyngbyales cyanobacterium; assembly: GCA_038253425.1. Taxonomy (GTDB): domain Bacteria; phylum Cyanobacteriota; class Cyanobacteriia; order Leptolyngbyales; family Leptolyngbyaceae; genus Stenomitos. The sequence goes on from JBBSHC010000572.1 coordinate 2,514, forward strand.
TCTTGCCAGGCTGCAAACGATTGGCGCGGCGAAATTGTCACACTGCCATCGGCTGCAACTTGCGTGGGTTGTCTGGATTGCCTGCCCATGTCACGGTTTGCAAAAATTCGGGACGAAACCACAGCACATAGCGATGCTGGGTTTTTGAGATTGCCATCGCCAGTAAACCACTCGCCACATTTTTATAGGCTTGAGCCTCTGGGTAAAGGCTGGGCAGAGAGTCGGTCACAAGCAGGTCGTCCTGAAAGCGATCGGGCAACCACGCCAACAGATCAAGCACCGCTTCTTTGTCAGGCGTGTTGCCAATCAGGGCGATGCGTAGCTTGCCGCCATAGGCATCGCCTTCACACACCGCCGCGCCCTGTGCACCCGTGAGGGCAAGCAAAGCGTCAGGAGCATCTTCCAGTGCCTGCAAAAAATCGGTCGCATTAGTCAGGCGATTGACAAACTGCACCTCGGTGGCTTTGAGCCGAAGTTTGTAGTCCAGGTTTTGAGTGGCTTCCTTCACCGATAGCTCGGTAGACATCAACTGACCGAGAAACTCGCAAAGCGTGCGGATTTCGTAAGGCACAAATTTGGGCGTGTTGTGATGGCAGGCAATCATCCCCCACAGCCGTTGCTCCTGGATCAGCGAGATGCTCATCGAAGCGACAACTCCCATATTCTGCAAATATTCGATGTTGCAGGGTGACATACTCCGCAACACGCAATGGCTCATGTCAAGATCAGCAGGCTCAGTTCCCGGCAGACCTGTGAGCAGACTGGGCTGATGGTTGACATCGGG
>JBBSHC010000573.1:0-3286 GCA_038253425.1 Leptolyngbyales cyanobacterium
AGAGAAGGAACGCCAAGGTTGAGCAAGGCTCATCTCACGATCGTTGGCAAGCTGCTAATGCCTGGGAACGATCGCTCTTGATCAAAAACTCAGATCAAAAACTCACTTAAAAAGGAAAGCCTAAGAAGGAAAGCCCAAGAGCGCTCAACTCACTGAGCATAGAGGTATGGCAGCGAAACGAGGCTCCAAAGAGGCATACTGCTGAGACCATTGGTTTGCAAAGCAGCCCTAATGAGTCTGTGAGAACACTTTTGCCGTCATTAGTACGGTTGAATGGAGAGACATTCTGGAGGCTGCTCGCTTTTACTGCTATGCAGTCTCCCTTACAGACGCACGGTAAACACTCAATTCGTTAGCGTTCCGCTACCCGACAGGGATTGCAAGAGCAGCGTATTTTTTATAGAATGCTCTTCCTATGAATTACCTGTTTTGAATGCGATCGACTTATGGTTGCACATATTACCGCGATCGCCCGCAATGTTGTGTCGAGCCTGGTGAAGTTTCACAGTGAATGTTTAACCTTGAGAGGCTTGATAGAGTCTTCTCAAAGTTAATCTCGATGCCATATACCATCAGGTCATTTCAGAGTTTTGTGACACGACTTGACAGCACTGCAACATCCTACTTTTCACCAACTAACCTTGGCGACGCCTGCTGGTATGTGAGTACGCTGTAACAGGCTTGGCACCGCCATAAAGCGTTGAGTAGTCTTTTGGAAACGCCGATTCTATGTAGAATCGGAGTAATTCCTCTTTTCTGTTTCCTTAACAATTGCTGTTTGCTTAAAACCAGTGCCGACCCATGCTTGCTTTTGAAGGCGAATTCTGACCGATCGCCATTCCCTCTGCTGTTATAGATGCGAATGTAGCGCTGCCCAAACCACACCTTTTAGAAACAAACGAACCGAGCCATCTCATGGATAGAACAATTGTGAATCACGATCAGAATCAGGGAACGGGTGTCTATGCTGGTCAGCCTTGGTTGGTAGAGGAGCGTGATGCCTGTGGTGTGGGGTTTATTGCCGATCAGCAAGGTTGCGTGAGCCATGATCTGGTTGAAAAGGCACTCTCAGCGCTAACGTGCCTGGAGCATCGGGGTGGCTGTAGCGCCGATCAGGATTCAGGGGATGGTGCTGGCTTGATGACTGCCCTGCCCTGGGAGTTACTGCATCAGTGGTTGAGGGACGAAGGCATTCAGGTTTCTACCGCTGCACAAATTGGTGTGGGCATGGTTTTCTTGCCAGCAGAAGCCGAACCAGCCGCGATCGCACGTCGAGCGGTTGAGCGGGTTGCGGCTGAAGAAGGCTTAACTATACTAGGCTGGCGTGTCGTACCCACCATACCTGATTTGTTGGGCAAACAAGCCCGCGAGAATTTGCCTGGCATTGAACAGGTTTTGGTGCAATCTCAAGCGAGTGGCGATGCGCTGGAACGGCAACTTTATCTTGTTCGCAAACGCACTAGCAGCACTATTCGGGTAGAGGTCTCTGGTTCAGCGCTGCAAAATGCGTTTGATGACTTTTATTTCTGTTCGTTTTCGAGCCGCACGATCGTCTATAAGGGCATGGTGCGATCGGCGGTGTTGGGAGAGTTCTATACCGATCTCAAGCAACCTGAGTACAAGAGTGCGTTCGCGGTTTACCACCGTCGTTTTAGTACCAATACGCTGCCTCGCTGGCCCCTCGCACAGCCGATGCGGTTGCTGGGTCACAATGGCGAAATCAATACGCTGTTGGGTAATGTCAACTGGATGATGGCACGGGATGCAGATCTGGCGCATTCTTGCTGGGGCGATCGGATTGCCGACCTAAAGCCGACCGTCAACCTCGAAAACAGCGATTCTGCGAACCTGGACAACGTGTTTGAACTGCTGGTATGGTCGGGTCGCAGCCCCCAAGAAGCGCTGATGATTATGGTGCCAGAGGCGTATCAAAATCAGCCGGATTTGGCAGATTATCCTGAAATTACGGATTTTTACGAATACTACAGCGGCATTCAAGAACCCTGGGATGGTCCAGCGCTGCTGGTGTTTAGTGACGGGAAGGTGGTTGGTGCGACGCTCGATCGCAACGGTCTGCGCCCTGCTCGGTACAGCATCACGCGGGATGGCTACATCGTGGTTGCGTCTGAAGCGGGAGTAGTGGATCTGCCTGAAGCGGACATCATCGAAAAAGGTCGCCTAGGTCCCGGTCAGATGATTGCTGTGGATCTGGAAACGCACGAAATTCAGAAGAACTGGGAAATCAAGCAGCGCATCGCCAGCGCCAAGCCCTACGGTGAGTGGCTCAAGCAAAATCGTTATGACCTCAAGCATGAGCCGTTTGCGGAGAATGTGCCCTACATTCCGACCGGAAACCTGCTGCGCTATCAGACTGCCTTTGGCTATACCGCCGAAGATGTCGAGATGATTATCCAGGAGATGGGCGCACAGGGCAAAGAACCAACTTTTTGCATGGGCGACGATGTGCCTTTGGCGGTGCTGTCTGCCAAGCCGCACTTGCTGTACGACTATTTCAAACAGCGCTTTGCTCAGGTAACGAATCCGCCGATCGATCCCCTGCGTGAAAAGCTGGTGATGTCCCTGGCGATCCAGCTTGGTGAACGCGGCAACTTGCTGGAAGCAGGCGCAAAATATGCTCACTTGCTAAAGCTAGAATCGCCCGTTCTAAGTGATGCAGAACTTGATCAGATCCGCCAATCGGGGTTTGAAACCGCTGATCTGTCAACGCTGTTTGAACTTTCACAAGGACCTGATGGTTTGCAGCGAGCCGTCACTGCGCTGTGTCAAAAAGCAACTGAAGCCGTTCGCGCGGGTAAGAAAATTCTGATCTTGAGCGATCGCGCGGTGCAAGCGGGTAGCCCCAGTCTCAGCGAAGCTTATACGTATATTCCGCCGCTGCTGGCGATCGGTGCCGTCCATCATCACCTGATCCGTCAGGGTTTGCGGATGAAAGCCTCGCTGATTGCGGATACGGCGCAGTGCTGGAGTACCCATCATTTTGCCTGTCTGATTGGCTATGGAGCCAGCGGTATTTGCCCGTATCTGGCGCTGGAAACCGTGCGTCAGTGGTGGACTGACCCTAAAACCCAGAGCTTTATGGAGCGGGGCAAACTCAAGGCAATCACGCTATCTGCCGCTCAAGGTAATTACCGTAAGGCGATCGAAGACGGGCTGCTGAAGATTCTTTCTAAAATGGGTATCTCACTGCTGTCAAGCTACAATGGCGCTCAAATTTTTGAGGCGATCGGCATTGGTGGCGACCTGCTGCATCTGGGTTTTGCAGGTA
>JBBSHC010000574.1:0-3283 GCA_038253425.1 Leptolyngbyales cyanobacterium
AACCTGTACCTGGAAATTTTGGGCGATCGCCCAGACGGTTTCCACGAGATGGTGATGCTGCTTCAAAGCGTCAGCCTGACGGATCAAGTTGATGTACGGGCCAATGGCACTGATGCGATTCGTGTCTCTTGCACCCATCCTGAAGTGCCCAATGATGCCAACAATTTGGCATACCGAGCTGCTGCACTCATGAGTAAGGAGTTTCCAGACTGTTTTGCCCGTTATGGCGGCGTGAATATCACCATTCACAAGCAGATTCCTGTAGGGGCAGGGTTAGCAGGTGGATCAAGCAATGCTGCTGCCGTGCTGGTAGGGCTAGATCTGCTTTGGGAACTGGGGCTAACGCGGGACGAGTTACAAGAATTGGGAGCGGTCTTAGGCTCAGATGTGCCGTTCTGCATTGCGGGTGGGACGGCTCTGGCAACAGGGCGCGGCGAACAACTGGATGCCTTACCAGATCTAAACGATTTGTATGTGGTGCTGGCCAAATACCGCAGTTTGTCGGTTTCTACCGCCTGGGCGTACAACACCTACCGGGCTAAATTTGGCGATACCTATTTGCGTCGATCGCACGACCTGGAAGAGCGGCGACAGCAAGTTCACGCGGGTGACATGATGGCAGCGATCGCTCACCGTGACAGCGCTCAAATTGGTCAACGGCTGCGAAATGATTTAGAAAAAGTGGTATTGCCAGCGCATCCTCAGGTGTTGCAACTCCGCGAAGCCTTTCAGCAGGCAAACCCGTTAGGCACGATGATGTCTGGTTCGGGTCCGACCGTTTTTGCTCTAGCAGCATCGCAGGCGCAGGCAGAACAGATCCAGTCGCAGGTAAAACGCGCGATCGCTGACCCCGATCTAGATTTTTGGCTGGCGAAGTTTAATGCTTCGGGCATTCGGATAGTAGAGTAGGGGAAGGCGGGGTGCATAAAGGTGCCGTAACTCACTGCCCCACTTCCATCAATCAATCTTCTAACCTATTACTCTATGCCTCCCATGAGTGAGCCAACCAACGCTGCTGATCCCATTGTGCAAGCGTCTTCAGCTAACGCACCGATGCCACGTCCAGTGCAATGTTTAGGTGGTTCGCTGGTTGCTGGAGGTATTGCGATCGTTTTGTATCGCCTCACTAGCTCGATCGCGTTAGCCTTTGCCACCAAACCATTGCATAGCGATAACTTTACAACCCTGCGAATTTCGGCAGCCGTTCGCACGTTGGTGGTTGGCTTAAGCTCTTTGGGTACTGGCATTTTTGCCTTAGCCGCCTTTGGTCTGTTTGCTTTGGGCCTCCAGCTTTTAATTCAACAGGCGAAGGGGCAGACGCCCCCGACAAATTCCTGACTGTTTTGTAGAAGCTGCCACGATCGCGCACTGCACTTAGCAGTGAAGAGATTGTTTCTTGGCGATGGCTCTACTCAAGCAACCGTGAACGATCGCAATGATGCAATGCAATTGCTTATCAATGCAGTTGAGCATCACACAAGCGAGCCACTACACAATCGAGCCACGCTGAAAGTTTCGTCTGCATGGCAAGCGATGGAAAGCAACTATCCCCGTCATCCGAGTTGAGCGCAACTTGTTATAAAGGCAGTCATTCCCTTGCTGAAACAACCCCAACTTCAGGAAAAATCATCCATACAGCCGATCTGGCGGGTGTTGGAGAGCTTGCGCGTCTATCAGTGGACGGCGCTGGGTGCGTTATTGAGCCTATTGCTGCTTACGGCCGCGAGTGCAGTCACACCGCAACTGTTTCGTTGGGGCATTGATCAGGGCATCGCTAAGCAAAATCTGCAAATTGTGTTTTATAGCGCCGGGTGGATGGTGGTGGCAGCGATCGCCCGTGGTCTTTTTAACTTTGGGCAAAGCTACTGGGCAGAGGCAGCGTCGCAGGGCGTTGTCTATGACCTACGCAACAAGATTTTCAGCAAGATTCAAAACCTTAGCTTTAGCTACCACGACCAATCGCAAACCTCGCAACTGCTTACCCGCGTTACCAGCGATATCGAACAAATTCGCGCTTTTCTTAGCACTAGCTTGATGCAGGTGATTAGCTCGGTGGTGACGCTAGTAGCGATCGCGGTCATTTTGCTCATCATGAACTGGAAGCTGGCGCTGATCACGCTGACCGTCGTGCCGCTGGCGGGATGGTTGATGGCAAACTTTTTGATCCGCAATAGCGCCCTATTTGGGCAAGTGCAGGAACAACTTGGCGACCTCAATGCCGTTCTGCAAGAGAATCTGGTGGGTATTCGAGTCGTCAAAGCCTTTGTGCGCGAAACGACCGAAACACGACGCTATACCGCTATGAATGATGCGCTAGTGGCGGTGAATATGCAAACCATTCGCGCCATTCGCAATACCTTTCCCTTTATCTTTTTGCTAAGTAATTTAGTGACGCTGGCAGTGTTTGGCTATGGCGGCGCTGAAGTCATTGGCGGTCGCTTTTCCATCGGCGAGCTAGTGGCGTTTAATTCCTACTTGCTGTTGATTTTGCAGCCGATTTTGTTGATTGGTTTCGCGGCTCCCGCGATCGCGCAAGCGGCTGCGTCGGCTGAACGGGTCTATGAGGTGGTGGATGCTGAGGTTGAAATTCGCGATCGACCCCATGCTGTGCACTTTGAAACCTGCGGTGGCAGACTTACGTTTGAGCATGTTTCGTTTCGCTATCCTGGTGCGCCAACGGAAGCACTGAAGGGCATTTCGTTTGAAACCAGACCGAACGAACTCATTGCAGTTCTAGGCATGACAGGCTCTGGCAAAAGCACCATCATGAACCTGATTCCCCGTTTTTATGACGTGACAGCAGGAGCCGTACGGATTGATGGGCACGATGTAAGGGACTTTACCCTCAAGAGCCTGCGATCGCGCATCGGCATTGTCTTTCAGGAAACCACGCTTTTTTCTGGCACTCTCCGCGAAAATATCGCCTATGCCAAGCCCAACGCCTCGTTAGAGCAAGTGATTGCAGTAGCAAAAACGGCGCAAATGCACGATTTCATCGTGGGCTTACCCGCTGGCTATGAGACGCTCGTTGGCGAACGTGGGGTCGGCTTATCAGGTGGACAAAAACAGCGCATTGCGATCGCCCGCACACTCCTCACCGACTACAGCATTTTGATTTTGGACGATAGCACCTCTGCGGTTGATGCTCAAACGGCTGCCCAAATTCAAGCCGCCCTGGATGACCTGATGCACCATCGCACCTGCACATCCTTTGTTGTGGCGCAACGCATCAGCACGGTACAAAACGCCGATCGCATTTTTTTGATGGACAAAGGACGGTTAG
>JBBSHC010000575.1:0-3283 GCA_038253425.1 Leptolyngbyales cyanobacterium
ATTGACGCGCTTGCAAAGCCGCAGTTCAGTACCCTGGCTATTCCACTGCACCTGATCAAAGATCTGATAGAGAATATACATGCCACGACCGCATTCCCGCTCTTCGCAAGGAAGCTGAGCTGCCAACTTGGCTTCACAAGTTTTTGATGGCTGAAACCCAACACCCTGATCTGAAATCACCCACCAATAGTGGTTTGCTACAACCGAAAAACGAACCAGCACAGTTTTGCTAGGATCTAAGTCATTACCATGCTTGGCGGCATTCACTAATGCTTCCTGTAGTCCCAAGCGCACTTCTGGTCTCCACCGCTGAGGAATTTCTTCCATCAGAAGATCCAAAATTGGAATGAGGTAGAGCGTGGAAGCAAAGCTAACCGTGTTCCAGTGGCGTCTAACAGGACGAGATGAGACAGCAATCACTCAGAAAACCCCGTAGCTTTCAAATGGATGAATGCACCTTATAAGACGCTGAGTCAATCAGTAGTTAACCGTTCAGGAAAAGTACAAATCGATACCAATCGCCTAATAAGTGTTGCTCGATAAAAAGTTCAGTAAAGTCAAGTATTTTACACCGATCAAGAATTGCTTCTCGAAGTGGTCTCAATCTATTAATGCTGAAGCTAAAGTTTTTTTCATTCAGATTCACCCGAGCGGATGAATCTCCTTATGTACATAGTATCAAATTAGCCTTAGAAAAGCACGGGTGATACGAATTTTCGATTATCGCGACAGTTACTGATGTCATACGCCAATAGAACGAAGGCACTTGTTGGGGTTGAATCGTTCAAAAAAGCTTTTCCATGTGGCGAAAATCACGTTCAACTTCAGCCCAAAGAGAACGGTTGTGCGGATCCGTTCGCAATGCTTTTTTTAAATAAATTCTCGCTTTGTCAAACTGGCGCTCTTGAATCAGTTGCCGCCCCCAACGCTGATACGCAATCGCCTGCCATTGCTTTACTTCTGAGTCTTGTGGAATGCGTTGTGCTAACCCTTCAACCAGTGCGATCGCGCGTGGGAAGCGTTGTTCCTTAAGCATCTGCTGCAATTGTTGATAGGAGGTCGCTTTTAACTGCTGCTCTAACGGCGACAGATTTGCAATCTGAATTGCTGGCGGTTTGCGCGTAATTCGAGTCGCACCTGAAGTCGAGGCAACAGTCACACGATCGGTTGCTTGACTTACTGCTTGCCCTAATTCAGGGCTACCAATGGTAGCTAGAAGGGCTTTATATGCCTCGGTTAGCTCAATAAACTTTTCCTTTGCCTGTTGATCTGCTGGGTTTACATCAGGATGATAGCGCCGTGCCAACCGTCGATAAGATGCCTTGATCGCATCAAACGAAGCGCCAGACTGTAGCCCTAATATGCGATAACACTCTGCAAGGTTCATTGAGATGAGAGGCAGAATTAAGTAGAGCGCTGTCACCACCTCAGCGTAAGGATTTGCCCGTAGTTAGCAACGCTGCCCTGCTGTGTGCGACTGAGAACGAACAGCCAACAGATCTTGGTGTTTAGTATCTAGCAGTTATTTAGCACTGTTTTGCGTCTAGTTACTGACTCAAAACTCTCGCTCTCAAAACTGTACCACCACAAGGACAAAGCACAGGTGGGGTGAGCCATTAGCAAGCAGCACAACACACCTTATAAAAAAGATCTGCCATCAATCTCGTATAGCGGTAAACGACTGAGGACTGATGACAGAACATTTACTGAACGGCTGGCACCATCGATCGAGCAGTAATGCGTCACTTCGGCAGCTACGAAGCGACCTCAATTACACGATCGATTAAGCCATACTCTTTTGCTTCTTGAGAGGACATAAAGTAATCACGATCCATGTCTTTCTCAATTTTTGCAAGCTCTTGACCCGTGCGATCGGCGTAGATCTGATTAAGCTGCCGTCGGATGCGAATAATTTCCCGTGCTTCGATTTCAATATCCGTTGCCTGCCCACGGGTGCCGCCAGAGGGCTGGTGAATCATGATCCGCGAGTGTGGTAGCGCCAACCGCTTCCCTTTAGCACCGGCTGCTAATAAGAATGAGCCCATTGAGGCTGCCAGACCAACGCAAATCGTGACAACATCAGATTTGATGTGCTGCATCGTGTCATAAATTGCCATACCTGCGGTGACAGAACCACCGGGAGAGTTGATGTAGAGCACAATATCTTTGCCCGGATCTTCAGAATCCAGATAGAGCATAACAGCAACGATCTGATTCGCAATTTCGTCATCCACATCCTTGCCGAGAAAAATAATGCGCTCTCGATAAAGACGGTTGTAAATATCAATCCACTGAGTATACGGTTCTCCCGGCATACGGTAGGGAACCTTGGGAACACCGATCGGCATAGGAAGCTCCGTTGTGAGAATAAGTTTTAAGTGATGAGTTGGCGTTCTGAGTTGAGTTAAGTGATAGCTCAGGAAGCCGCTGCTTTAGATGATGCCAGCGGGTAGAGGTACAGCAAGGTCTTTCTCGCTTTCGAGGACGCGATCGATTAGTCCGTACTCCTTTGCCTGTACGGGCGACATATAAAGGAGCCGATCCATATCTTTGGCAATTTTTTCGATGGGTTGACCGGTGTTGTGAGACAGAATATCAACCATCGTCGCTTTATTTGCCAATACTTCTTTAGCGCGAATTTGAATATCGGTTGCCTGACCGCGTGCGTAACTTTTGCTCTGATGGAGAACGATCGAAGCATTAGGCAAGCTGACACGACAGCCCTTAGTACCCGCAGAAAGCAGCATGGCTGCCATTCCCATCGCAGAACCAATACAAATAGTGTGTACGGGTGGTTTGATGTAGCTCATCGTGTCACAGATAGCAAAGGCTTCTGTCTCAAAACCGATGGGTTCGCCATCATAGCGAGAAGTCCCGGTGGAATTGATATAGATCCGAATGGGCTTTTCTGGATCTTCGTACTGAAGATAAAGGAGTTCCGCTACAATCAGTTCCGTTACAGCAGGTACCAGCGGCATACCCAGATAAACAATCCGCTCTTTGAGCAGCAGAGAGGGTAAATCGGGTGGTGGTGTGCGGTACTGGGCATCACCGTAATAAGGAGACTGAGCAGCTTGAATGGATGAGGTCATAGCAGGATTGCCTGGAACGTATTGCCTGAACGTGTGTCACCTAAAACAGTGGCGCTGTCTTTACACATACTAGCGTGACAGTTGACTCTATGGAGTGAGAGGGAGGAAGGGGAACGCGTTGAGACTTGAGTAACAGTCCCCCTTCTTCACACAGCAGAATTCAGCAACCAGGCTTCGACGTGAACGCTCAG
>JBBSHC010000576.1:0-3281 GCA_038253425.1 Leptolyngbyales cyanobacterium
CCAGCCTGATAAACCATCGTCACATCTTTCGCCACGATCGCTTGCTCTTGCGATCGTTCCAAAACAACTGGGGTAGAAGCCACCCGATCGCACGTTTGCATCAATTCAGCAAAGTTAACTTGAGAAGCAGTCATTCGTTTTTGATTTTTAGCTGCATGGGTTGAATCGTAGAGGTGTGAGGAGTAAACGGAGAGCGAAGCAAACTTAAGAAGCAAACATTAAATGGTGTCGGACGAGCGTTAAACCAACTTCACGGCACAAGGCAGGTTTTCCGCACTCAAACTACATTCAACCCTTTCAGAAGTGTAACGAAACAGGCGGCTGGCTGCATCGCCCAATGCGGTACACCAGCGTCAACACAGTCAGGCTTTGAAAACAATAGCCGGATCAACCTTTGTCACCTTCTGAATGGCAAACATGGCAGAGCCAACACACATTACGACTGTAATGCAAAAGACACCGATGGCGGTTGTGGGTGTAATCAAAATCATGATTCCTTTTGCTGCCATTGTCCAGGCTCCTAGCCCCAGGCAAAGCGCCATACTCGGCAGGTAGCCCAGCACAGCCATCCATAACGCTTGCTCAGTAATGACCCGATAGATAACCCAGTCAGACGCACCCATCGCTTTAAGCGTGCCGTACTCCTTAATGTGATCCGCCACCGACGAATAGAGAATCTGGCTCACTACCACCATGCCAACCACAAAGCCAACAGCCGCTCCAAGACCCAAAATGAAACCAACACCCGTACGCTTTTCCCAATAATCACGGGTTTGCTGTGCCATTGCCGCTTTGGTGAGGACACGTGTACCAGGAAGGGCAGTTTCTAAACGCTGGCTCAAGGCTTGTAAATCTTGCCCTGGCTTTGCCTGAATCAAAATAAAGGTGATTGGGTCTGATAGCGATAGCTTTTTGGGTGGAGGTGGTTTGCTATTGGTGGAAGAGGAAGTCCCCGGAGCGGAGGCAAAGTCGTTGAGGCACTGAATATCGCCTGCTTGCAGCCTACAGTTAACCGTTGAGGTAAGACCCGCTGTAGCAAAAGCATTGCCAGTTTCGAGGGATGTAAAGATAAAGGCACTCGACGCCATTGATTGCGTATCTGTCGCTACCCCAACGAGCCTGGCAGGAAGAGATCCGATCGTGCCTGTATCACCAATCTGTTTTAAGCCAAATGCAGATAATTGGGCTTTGTCAGTCATGATCGTATAGGGCGTTTTCAGGTCACTGAGTTTGCCTTGCAGCAACTTCCAGTTTGCAAACAATTGCCCGTCCGGATTAAAGGCATAAATGCGAATGGGTGCAATGCGGCGATCGGCAGAACGCCATAAGCCAGCACGAATCATCAATGCTTCTGCTCGTTGAACGCCTTCAACCTCCCGCGCTTTGATCAGTTGATCCAGCGGCAACGGTGATGTTACTTCTAAATGCACCATATCCTGCGATGCGACCCAAAGGTCAGCGCTCGACTGGTCAATGAGCAACCCTGTAGAGCGTGTAAACCCGTTGAGAATGCCAACCTGGATAGTGACCAGACTAACCGCAAACATGATCCCTGCCTGAGCGACCAGAAAGCGGGGAATGTCTTCAAAAAGGTTTTTGCGGGCAATCGATGCCATGTTTAAATAACTAAAATAACCAAATTAAAGCGAATGGTCGATTGCGCAAAGAAATCGAAGCCAGCTACCAAAGGGTCTTGGTAGAAGAACGTTGCTCACGGCTCCTACGGTTTCGTCAGGCGATCGCCTCCGATTCTACTTTGATTGGCGATCGCGTCCAGCAGATCAAATCGTCGTTCGCTCTAACGCTTCATGAAGTTTAGTTTAAAGATTTTTAAGCATTGAGGCATCAAAACACGCAAAAAATGTTTGAGTGCTCAGTTCCAAGCTGAACGAGTCAACTCAGAACTGAGACGCCCAGCGTTAGAGGGTAGACCCACTCAAGCTGGCTTTCGTTGTGACGGAAGCAGGGAGAGATTGACGCAAGCGATCGCCATACAGAGTCAGTGCATTGCCACCGAGCAGTAGTTCGAGGTAGTCGCGATCGTACTCAGAAGCCGTAGCCGCATCTTTCACACAATCCTTCAAAACCCCATCCCAGTGACCATAGTCACCAGAGAAGCAAGCCAGGTGCTTCCCAGCTTCACCCATCCCTACAGGCAGGTAGGACGGACCAGGATCATCCGACTCAAACGAGGTAAAGATTTGACCCCGCTTGAAGTAATCCAGTGGATCACGATGACGCAGGTCGTAGTGTTCGTACAGGCTGGCATCATCAATCTTGGTGGGATCGTTCTCTTTCGTCCACATTAGGTCAAAGATGCTTTTTGCCTGACTGATGATGTTGGTGTTGTTGTGGGTGCCGCGTTCCTGGATCATCAGCTTGGTAAAGTCCATCAGCGATGGGCGGTAGGGATGCTTAGGATCAAAATCGCGAATCCGCTTTTCCCAATGTTCGTGCATGGCGTGAGCAAGGTCAGGCACCCAGCCGCAACCACCTTCTAGAAAGCCGACCCGTAGTGTGGGGAATTGCTCAAATGCACCATCAAACACCATGCGGGTCATCGCGTGCTGCTGCTGGTTACGCTGCACAAAAATGTGGTTCAGCACGAAGGTTTCCATGTGGTCGGAAATGCCGCCCATCATGTAAGAACCAGGACCACCGTGGATGCCGAGGGCAATATCCAGATCAACGGCTGCTTGCAGGATCGGTCGAAAATCGGGATGACTGATGGCTTTGCAGGTGCGAATTTCGGGGAAGGCATCGGGTGCTTTGGGATGCGGAATCGGCATGTTGGGTGCAACAGCAACGGCAATCAACCCTAGCTCGTTCACGCAGCGGTGCATTTCGGCAACGGCAGCATTGACATCCTGAAGTGGCAGTACGCCGATCGCTTTCAGGCGGTTATCATAACCCCGACAGTCTTCAGCAATGTAGCTGTTGTACGCACGGCAAAGCGCGATCGCCAGGTCTTTATCCAGCAGGCTGGAGAAAATCAGGTTTAAGGTGCCGTAAATGACCTGCACATCCACCCCTTCCTGATCCATGTGCTGAACCCGCACTTTGTTAAACATTGCGCCCAGCGTTGTATCGGGATGGAGGTTGCGAAACCCACCTTTACCAAGTCCCTGGGGTTGGGGAAACATCCGCAGATAGTCAGCCTTACCCGTGGTTGGGTTTGCATCAATTACTTTTGCCCGTTGGTCGCCCAGGCTATCGACTACTAGACCAATCCGATCGCGGTACTCTGGCTCAATGTAGTCTCGCAGAACCAGAGGATTTTC
>JBBSHC010000577.1:0-3279 GCA_038253425.1 Leptolyngbyales cyanobacterium
GAGTTTTTCAATTAGTCGCTTGGTCTGTTCATGCGGCATGAAAGGCGACACAATCTCTAACACCCCTCGATCGTAAGCCAGCCGAGCGGCTCGGTTTTCACCCAATTCATGCAGCAAAGACTCAAAGCATTGCCAGGTAATGTTCTGAAGAATAACTCGCTGTTCTCCGACCACAGGTGTTGTAGCAACCACAGCTTACCTCCAGCGCTATGCTCTTCATTCTAGCGACTGGTGCAGCCCTCAGGGATGGCAGTTAGAGCTGATGGGATGTCTGCCAGATTTGAATGGAACCGTCTCGGCTACCGCTAACAAGGTTTTTCCCATTGGGGCTAATGGCGAGCGCGTGTACCGATGCAGTATGTCCCGTCAAGCTGATGGCTAACGAGTCAGGCTGGCGCAAAGGCCAAAGTTTCACTGTTGTATCCCAGCTTCCACTTGCTAGCGTTGTGCCGTCGGGCGTGAATGCCAGCGCTACGATCGACCAGGAGTGTCCTGCTAAGGTGCGGAGCAGCGTTCCTGTTGTGACATCCCATAGCCTGATGGTGCGATCGTCGCCTGCCGTCGCCAACGTTTGTCCATCGGGGCTAAAGGCAAGCCCAAACACAGCTTCAATGTGATCTAAGAGTCGATAGGTCGTGTGCTGAAGACGCCAAAGCCGCACGGTGCGATCGCTACTGGCACTGGCAAGAAACTGTCCCTTGGGGCTAAAGGCAACGGCATTCACGCAAAGCTTGTGTCCCATTAGTGTCTGAAGGACTTCACCCGTCTGGTAATGCCAAAGCCGGATTGTTTTGTCACGACTGGCGCTGGCAAGGATTGGTGACGTTGGGTGAAAGGCGATCGCGCTGACAGACTGGGTATGTCCATGCAGGGTGCGGCTAGACTCATGACCAGTTTGCCATGGAGTAAGTTTGATGGTGTGATCCTGACTGGCAGATGCCAAAAGGCTACCGTCCGGGCTGAAGGCAAGCGATCGCACCGTTTGAACATGACCTGGCAGCGTGGCTATGGCATCCCCAATGCTGAGATTCCAGAGATGGATCAACTTAGAATCACCACCACTGGCTAGAACGCCTCCATCAGGACTAATCGCAACAGTTTGCACACTCAGTCCAGTGTTTAAGGTTCGCAGACGCTGCCAGAGTTGAACGGGTAGGGAATCGCATTTCAGTAACGTGGGACGATCGCTCGTCAATGCTGCCTTATCACTAACTTCCTGCATTACTTGCATCACCGCCGCTACGGACTGAAAGCGTTTCGTCAAAGCGTTTTGTAACAGACGATCGAGAAGCTCAGCAAGGCGATCGCTGATGGGACTGGTGAGAAACTGTCGCCAAATCCAGCGATCGTTGACCGAATCAAACAAATCGAAGGGTGAGACATCCGTCAGCAAATAAATGCAGGTAACGCCCAGGCTGTAAAGGTCGCTGGCGAAGACTGCCTTCCCACGGGCTTGCTCTGGCGCAACATACTCAGCGCTGCCAATGCAGGTGCCTACTTTCAGCAAATCCTCAGCTTGAACGAGCTTCGCCGCACCAAAATCGACCAAAACCAGACGCGAATCGTTGTCATGCTGCTGCCAGATGAGATTAGCAGGTTTGATATCGCGGTGAATAATCTGGCGATCGTGCATAAACTTCAGCACCGGAAGCAATTCGGTCAGCAATTGCCAGATTGCCGCTTCATCAAACGCACCCTGTTCCGCTAAGACCGTCTCTAAATTCTGACCATCAATAAACTCCTGCACCAGATAAAACTGCTGCGTTTCCTCAAAAAAAGCCAACAGTGCTGGAATGTGAGGATTTGTACCCAGTTCTTTAAGCCGCTGTGCCTCTTGCTGAAAGCGCGCGATCGCCGCTGGCTCTGATACCGTCTGCTGCGGAAAAAATTGTTTGATCACGCAAAGCGAATTTGAGCTGGGAGATTGCAAAGCATCAACGATGGATTGAATCTCCTCCGTTGCTTGTTCTCCCTTTTGCCTTTTACCTTCTGCCTTTTGCCTTTGATCTTCTCCCTCATCAATCGCCAAAAACGTTCTGCCAAAACCGCCCTGCCCAATGAGCGCGATCGCGCGGTAACGGTTCTGCAAACGCAAACAAGAGCCACAGGCTTGGCAGCATTTAGCATCATCAAGGTTCTGCGGCTCTTTGCAACTTGGATTCAGACAATAGCTCATAAAACGAGCGACAAATGAGTCAGGCAGCAGAGCAAGAGCGCATAGCTCATTCTGACACCTGACCCATGTTCCCTACCGGGATTCAGCCTTAAAGATCGCCTCAATCTCTGCACCCAAAGCAGGATCAAACGGCTCTGCATGAGTTGCAGATGCTCCATTCGCCAGGGCTGGTTTCGCCGCTGTCCCAGTCTCCTCATCAAGTTGGGCGACCTGTGATGATGCAGCGGTTGGTAAACCATTGCCTGGTTTATCGTTGTGCTGATTCCACAAAATCATGGAGAGTAAGCCATCAACTAACCCATTGCCGTTGCCGTTGGCACCCACCAGCACATCGGGAATCAAGCGCACGTGGCGATCGCCAATAATCTGCATCAACTGCATCGCCGTGTAGCTTTGTGAACCGAGTGCCTTCACACCCGCCTGATAGGTTTCGGCGCGAGCATTACCCGTGGCACGAATCGCATCCGCATCACCGACTGCCTTCAGTTTCGTCGCTTCGGCTTCACCATTTGCCCGCTGAATCTCAGCCCGTGCTTGAAGTTCGGCAATATGTACGTTCTGTTCAGACTTCACCATTTCTTGCTGAATGTCTGCCAGTGCCGTTTCGCGTACCAATTGCTGCCGCTGAGTTTGCGCCATTTGCTGCACTTCGTAGGTTTTGCGCTGTTCTTCGGCAATCTTGCGATCGGTCTGCGTTTGCATCAACGTCTCAGGCGGCTGAATGTCACCAATCAACGTGTCGATCGCCTGTACGTCATAGCTCCGGAGCGCGACTTTGATGTATTCTGCCGCTTCGGATTGGCGATCGCTGCGGGCGCTGAGGAAGTCCAGCACCGTGCATTCTTGCGCTGAGTTGCGGAAGTAGTTGCCGATCGTTGGCTCCAGTACGTGATCCACCAGATTTTGCATCGAACCAACACGAGAAATTACCTTCGGTGCATCCAGTGCGCCGACATGAATGATCTGAGCAATTTCCAGGTCGAAGGCAAACCCATCGCGCGATCGTACCGTCAGCGATGCCAGATTTGTATCGTAATTGTGCCGCTCCGTGCGTCCCGACCAGTTCAAGACAATGTTGGTCGTTGGTACTAGCTCAACCTTCA
>JBBSHC010000578.1:0-3276 GCA_038253425.1 Leptolyngbyales cyanobacterium
CACAGTTTTCTACGTCGATCGCTGCTCAAGCAGGTTGTCGATTTGCAGTTCTCGTTATGTCTTGATGCTGTATGAAAAGGCTACAGGAAATCGAACAGTTTTTCGCCCTGCCACAAATAGCGAAATGGCTAGCCATTGCTACGATCGCAGGCATGTTAGCGGGTACCGCATCGGCGATCCTGCTAGCCTCGTTGGAGTGGGCAACCGACTGGCGCGAGTCGCATCTCTGGATTATTGCTTTACTGCCGTTGGGCGGGCTGCTGAGTGGGCTGATTTATCACCACTTTGGTAAATCTGTGGAAGCTGGCAACAATCTTTTGTTGGAGGAGATTCACACTCCCAAACAGACGATTCCGCTGCGGATGGCTCCGCTGGTTCTCCTCGGCACTGTAATGACCCATTTTTTTGGCGGTTCCGCTGGGCGAGAGGGCACTGCGTTGCAAATGGGTGCCTCACTTGCTGATCAACTGACGCGCGTGTTGCAACTCAAAGGTTCAGACCGCCGCATCCTCTTGATGACGGGTATCAGCGGCGGTTTTGCGTCTGTTTTTGGCACACCGCTGGCTGGTGCAGTCTTTGGTCTGGAGGTGCTGACGATCGGCAAGATTCGCTATGACGGGCTGTTTCCCTGCATGGTTTCAGCGATCGTGGGCGACTATGTCACCTTGAAGTGGGGGCTTCACCATACAGACTATCGATTGGCAAGCGTTTCTTCAATGAGCTTAGAAGCTTTCTCCGGTGGCTCTGCTGCGTTACTGTCATCGGTCTTGGCAGGGGCAGTCTTTGGCTTAGTGGCGCTAGTCTTTGCAGCAGCTACCCACAAGATTGGGCAGCTCTTTAAATCCAAAATTGCTTACCCGCCGTTTCGTCCCTTGCTGGGCGGGATCATCATTGCGATCGCGGTGTGGGCAGTGGGCACTACAAAATATATTGGGCTGGGTATTCCTACCATTGTAGCTGCCTTCCAAACTCAACTCCATCCCTGGGATTTTGCTGCCAAACTAGCGTTCACAGCGCTCACGTTAGGCGCAGGCTTCAAGGGTGGTGAAGTCACCCCGTTGTTTTACATTGGTGCCACATTGGGCAATGCCTTGTCTTTGGTTTTGCCCCTACCCACCGATCTGCTGGCAGGCATGGGTTTTGTAGCAGTCTTTGGTGCCGCTGCTAATACACCGCTGGCTTCAACCATCATGGCAATAGAACTGTTTGGGCTTCCAGCCGGAGCTTTTGCTGGTATTGCCTGTGTCGTCAGTTATTTGTTTTCCGGTCATGCAGGCATCTACCGCGCTCAGCGCATTGGTTTAAGCAAATATCCCAAAGTACCTGTCGAGAAAGGAACCAGCTTAGCAACATTTCCTCATCCCAGGAAAGCAATGGAGTTCGACTTGTCTACCGCCATCAATCCACTTGGTTTTCTCGAAACGGAGCATGACAAGCCCATTAGACCGCTCACTGCACTACGTCTTTATTTTCACCACGGTGCAAAGTTACAGGGCGACACTCGCTGGCGCAAATTCACTGCACCTCCTTTGCACTGGCATCTCCCTCGTCTCGCTCAAGCCTTTGGTATTCAGCAGGTAGTGTTGCACCGGATCTATCGAGGCTACTTATCGGGCAACGAATTGCATCACGATCATCACGAAATCACGCCCCATCGCCTACCTCAATGCCTGGAGCTGATTGACGAGGAGGCAAAGCTACGGGAGTTTGTGCAGGTAAATCGTGCCAACCTCAAACAGGTCAGAATTGTTTTGTTGCAGGGCGAAGACCTGTATCTGCATGATGATCTAACCACAACCACCGGGCACCAACCACGGGATCTGAACAAGGCAGAAAGTCAATAACCGTCAAAATCAGTAATATAGCTGCTTAGCGACTCATAACCTCGCTAAAAGGATGAGAGGTGTATATGATCCAGATAAAAGCATTCAGGACAGATGCCCGCATGACCATTGCCCCCCTAAGCTGGACCGAACTAGAGACGCTTACAGACTTTCAAAGCGACACGGTCAATGGACCCACCAATGCTCAAGCCCGGTTGCGTTTGTTTGGTCACGCTGAAGCGGATGTAAGAGTGACGCTATACCGTGATAACCATGCCTGGTGCCCCTATTGCCAAAAAGTCTGGCTCTGGCTTGAGGAAAAACAGATTCCCTACCGCATTGCCAAAGTAACGATGTTTTGCTACGGAGAAAAAGAAAGCTGGTTCAAACGTAAGGTTCCGTCTGGAATGCTACCCGCGATCGAACTAGACGGGCGCTTAATGACTGAAAGCGATGACATTTTGCTTGCCCTGGAACGGGCTTTCGGTCCCTTAGGAGCGGGTATGCAAGATCTCACCGTGCTACCCCTCCGGCAACTAGAGCGCCTTCTCTTTAGAGCCTGGTGTCACTGGCTTTGTTATCCAGCGCTGTCACCACAGCATGAGCAGCGCCAGCGAGAGCAATTCATAGAAGTCGTAGATAAGGTTGAAGCGACTTTAGCGCGTACCCCCAGCCCCTATTTTCTGGAGACATTTGGTACTGCTGATGTGATCTTCACGCCCTATGTCGAGCGGATGAATGCCAGTTTGTATTACTACAAAGGCTATTCGCTTCGAGAAGATAATCCGCATTTGGCTGCCTGGTTTGATGGTATGGAAAGCCGCTCGACCTACCGTGGTACCCAGAGTGACTTCCATACGCATGTCCATGATTTACCGCCCCAAATGGGAGGCTGTTGGGAAAATGGTCAACCTCAAATGCTCCTATATAAGCAGCGAGTGGATCAGGGACCCTGGTTTGGTTTGCCCGATGTCGCTTATCCGGAGCCAGCCACAGCACGTGCCGAAGCCCTTCACCGAGTGATCAAGCACCGTGCTAATGTCATACGGGTGAACCCTACCGAGGCTCAACTGTTTGATGAAGCGTTACGTTGCGCGTTGACTAGCATGATGATGGGCGAAGCCTGCACACCACCAACGGGATCTGACCCTGGGCTACGCTATTTGCGCGATCGCATTAATGTGCCCCGCGATATGTCAATCTACGCAGCCAAGCAATTAAGAACAGCCTTGGAGGCAACCGCTGCGTTAGCAGGTGATGGGCAAGGTCCACCCATTCCGCTGAAGCATCGACGCGATCAAGACCCAGCATACTTTGCCAATTAAGGTCACTAATTGGGGCTGGAACATCGCTGTTTTCCTCGCGCTACGCGGCTATACAATACCCTCCACAGTGGCATCCCCATCGAATCTAGAAGCACTGCGATCGTCCCCATCAACCATCAAAGATGATG